>JAKANW010000848.1:741-2507 GCA_021823555.1 Chloroflexota bacterium | reverse complement strand
AGGACATTGATTATCACGGATGAGGGGAAAGCATGAGCTGATTAAGACCGGATATTTTCCAATGCAGGGCAGAAATTTCCTGCCCTGCATTCCAAGTGTTTATTATTTCGACGGGAGGTACGTCCTGTCGTTGACGCCATCCCGCCGGCCATCGCACGGATCCTGATTGGGGTCACCCTCATACCGGAACTTCAATTCCTTGCCATCAAAGGTGAACTTGAAATTCATCGGCTCAGGGCAATTCGAGTTGCTGGATAATTCGGTGTAAACGCTGCCATCCACGCGATACGTGCCTTTTGCCAAAGTAAAGGGGCCGCTGAAAGCGGACCATGTGCCATTCTGATTAAAGATCACTCCTGCGTCCGGGTTGTCGGAGCGGATGAATTTCCCGGTGGGGAATTTGGACTTGCCGGAATCGGCAACACCACCGACGGTGAACTGCTTGATCATACCAAGCGTGAAGTGCGGATGACCTTCGGCTTTGGGGCTGGGAATGTTGCAAATAGCCGCGTATGTTCCCGGCTCGAGATTAAGTTCGGCGTAGCCCCACAGGCCCATGTCCAATCCGTTCATGCCCCCAACAGGAGTGAATGGCGGCGGACCGCCAGCCGCGCCGCTTAAGAACTGCATCACGTCCGCGGCCGTCTTGCCATCCGCCAGTTTGAGAATGTTGAACTCATGTGGTTCTGGCCCATCGTTGATCACTTTGATTGTCACCGGGCCGGCAGGCAAAGAATCCGGCAGATCGAAGGCAAAGTCTTTTAGATGGACATTCATCCCGGCAGTCGGTTCACCTACAGATACTTGGCTTTGTTCCACGGTTAGAGTCTTGATCATCCCTTTCTCATGGTGCGCCACATGATCGCTTGGCGAGGGAACCAGACACAAAATCACATATTGACCTGCAGACAGGTTGATGACTGACTGCGCCGTCAAGCCAGGAGCGATCGCGCCCACTCCGCCTACCTGCTTCGTCATCGCCAGCGCGGGCCCCTCGGCCTGCTTCAGCGCTGTCTCGAACTGATCCACGGTTACGCCATCGTTCAGGCGCAGGAACTGAACATGATGCGGTTCCGACCCTGAGTTGGTCAGAATGACACGCACCCAACCGGCGTTGACCGTCTCAGGCGCGGTGTAAGAAAAATCAGCGGCATCCACTTTGATCTCAGGCAGGGCAGCCGGAACAGCAGGCTCGGCAGACTGATCTACCAGAGAGTAGGTTACGTTATTGAAGTCCGCGTTGCGCCCTGTGCAATCTGCATCGTCCGCCGGATTGCCCACATAACTTAAGGTCAGATTTTTCCCATCAAAGACGTAGTTGAAATTGACGTTCGTGACACAGCCGCCATCGTTGGAAGTTTCAGTGAAAACATTGCCGCTCACGCTGTAGGTACCGTGGACGAACGTGCTGCCGCCGTCAAATACCGAAAACGTTCCGTCCGGGTTGAAAACGAGGCCATAATTCGTTGTGCCAGATTTGATAAACTTGCCAGTGGGAAAGTTGGCGCTCGTCATGGTTGGTGCGTCCGTTGGTTTTGGAGCGGCGGTCGCTGAAGTAGCTATCGATTTGGCCGGGCCACACGCCGCCAGCACAAACGCCATAAAAAGGAAGGTGGATAGGATAATCTTTTTCATGATCTTCTCTCCTCCGACCGGTGAAATTTGCGCCCGAAGGTGCAGGTGTTTCTCCTGCCATTGCGCTCCGGTCAGTTGTGCTCCCAATTTAGCAGTTTGGTAGTTACCCCGTCTGCCATTTTCTACCAACA
>JAKANW010000848.1:0-731 GCA_021823555.1 Chloroflexota bacterium | reverse complement strand
TTCTCCAAATTTCCCGGAATATGCTATCCTGTCATCAGGAGAAACATATGCACTCGGTCATTCCCTCTAACACGCTGGAAAAATTCACCACCTTTGGTGATTTATTGCGCTATCTCAGGCGGCGGGCTGGAATCACCCAAATGGAGCTGGCCATCGCGGTCGGCTACAGCGACGCGCAGATCAGCCGCCTCGAACAGAACCTGCGCCTGCCGGATATTCCCACCATCGAGGCGCGCTTCGTCCCCGCGCTGTATTTGGAGGAGGAGCCCAAAGCTGTGGCGCGACTGCTGGATCTGGCTGCCAACGTGCGTCGTGAGGATTCGCCGGGCCTTGGTTTGTGCCCTTACAAGGGATTGAATTATTTCGATGAGGGAGACGCGGACCTGTTCGTCGGGCGCGAGATGTTGACCGCCAAATTAACAGAGCGCGTCCTTTCCATGACCTCGAACGGGTCGCGTTTTCTCGCCGTGGTCGGCGCCTCGGGCAGCGGAAAATCCTCCCTCGTGCGCGCGGGACTGGTCCCTGCACTACGCTGGAACAAAGCCTCCGCCGAGTGGGAAATTCACATCCTCACGCCCACCGCCCACCCACTCGAAAGTCTGGCCATGAGCGTGACGCAGGAGAACGGATCGTTTGCCTCGGCAGCCCGTTTGATGGATGATTTTGCGCGCGATCCCCGCAGCCTGCATTTGTTCGTGAAGCGGGAACTGAAATCCAGTCACGGTTCGCGG
>JAKANW010000053.1 GCA_021823555.1 Chloroflexota bacterium | reverse complement strand
TATCTCACCGGAGTATCAGGACGCGTTGACCGTGAAATATGGCAACACGAGTTACAGTGTCCCTGTTTCGGGAGTGGGGGAGGACTACTTCGCGATCCGTTCGTATGAACTTGCGCGTGGACGTTTGCTCACCAAAAATGACCGCACCTTGGAAGCGCGCCTGGCAGTGCTTGGTTCAAGCACCGCGGAAGACCTATTTGGCAACCTTAATCCAGTTGGCAAAATGATCAAGATCAAAGGCGTGTCGTTCGAGGTGGTGGGGGTATTGGCTCCAAAAGGCTCAGCAGGTTTGCAAGACCCCGATTCGGGTGTCTTCATTCCGTTGGAGACGGGCTACGCAAAATTGTTCGGCTCGTCTGCCATGGTCAACGGACAGCAGACTGTGAAAGTGATCTTGATCTCCTCTGAGTCGTCCAAGGCGGTGGACGCAATGATGGCGCAGTCTGAATATCTCTTGCGTCGCGAACATCGTCTTGAGCCGACCGAAGAATCAGATTTCAACATCGCCAGCCAGAACGACGCGCTGGAAACGTTGAATACCATCACGCAAACGTTGACCATCTTCCTGGGCGTGATTGCAGCCATTTCTCTATTGGTGGGCGGCATCGGCATCATGAACATCATGCTGGTCTCTGTCACCGAGCGGACAAAGGAGATCGGCCTCCGCAAAGCGGTTGGCGCGCGCAAAGGTCAAATCCTGACACAATTCCTGATCGAGACGATGGTGATCAGCCTGCTGGGCGGCCTGATCGGAATCGCCTTAGGCCTCGGCATCTCGTTGACCATGACCGCCCTGAATCTCATCCTGGCCGAGATCTCAATCGGTACGATTTTGATGGCCTTTTTCTTCGCCGTGATCGTAGGGGTCTTCTTTGGAATTTATCCTGCCTACCGGGCGGCGAGCCTGCACCCGATTGAAGCGCTAAGATATGAATAGGATACGTCGAATCAAAAAGACCTGATGGATTTCGATCCATCAGGTCTTTCCTCTTTGCACTTTCCTATTCCACAATATTGATTGGCAGTTCGTTCCCACCGCCCAGCGCAGAGACCGAGATTTGCGCAGCTACTTTTTGGGCAATCTCACGCAGGGACTGTGCAGCAGCCGACTCAGGCTTGGTTACCAGGATGGGCTTGCCGCTGTCGCCGCCTTCGCGCACGCTTGGGTCAATGGGCACCTTGCCGAGGAAGTTCGTCTCCGTGGCCTGCGCCAGTTGTTCGCCGCCGCCGGAACCGAAGATATCCATGCGCGTACCGTCCGGCAGGTCGAGATAGGACATGTTCTCGATCACGCCCAGGACGGGCACTTCCAACTGCTTGAACATTTGCAGGCCGCGGCTGGCATCCTCCAGCGAGACCAATTGCGGCAGGGTCACGATGATCGCGCCGCTGAGGGGCAGGGCCTGCGCCAGGGAGAGAGCCGCGTCGCCCGTGCCAGGCGGCAGGTCCACGATCAGGTAATCCAACTCACCCCATTCCACGTCGCCCAAAAACTGACGGATGGCGGAGTTGAGCATCGGGCCGCGCCAGATCAAAGGCTGGCCAGGCTTGACCAGCAGGCCCATCGAAATGACCTTGATCCCATAAGCCAGCGCGGGGACAAGTTTATTGCCCAGGGGCGGCGGCAGTTTTTCGATGCCGAGCATGGTCGGGATGTTGGGCCCGTAGATATCGGCATCCATCAATCCCACGCGTGCGCCGCTCTGCGCCAGGGCAACTGCAATATTCACTGCGACCGTGCTTTTGCCGACCCCACCCTTGCCGGAGCCAATTGCGATGGCGTTGCGGATGGGCATATTGACCAGCCCGCGCATGCGTCCATCATTGGGTACATCCGAGTCGAGTTTGACCTCCACGGTCTTTGCACCCAGCCCCAGCACCGCTTGTTTGGCTTCCTTCTCGATTTGTCCGCGCAATGGACAGGCGGGCGTGGTCAGCATGACGGTAAATGAAACTTTATCGCCCGCGATCTCCAGGTTCCGCACCATGTTGAGGGTGACCAGGTCCTTGTGGAGTTCAGGTTCCTGCACTTTGCTGAGAGCGGCTAATACTGCTTCTTTTGTGATCTGTTCTGTCATAAGTTTTTACCAATCAATTTATCAGGCATGTCGTTGCGAGGAGGGCGCTCTCCCCGATGAAGCAATCTCCTCATGATAAGGGGGTTGCTTCGTCGCAGCGAACGCTCCTCGCAACGACATTAGTTCATTGTGTAGCCTCAGCCTTGGCGGCCTTGGCAGCTTCTTTCGCCTTGCGAGCTTCTTCCTCGCGGTTGTAATTTACCGGACGGATCTTTGCATAGTAGGAAGCAGGCTTGAGCAGTTTTTCCATGTTGTAGACGTTGCGGCCATACGAAGCGATCTCGAAATCGTGATCCATCTTGATGGCATCGAATGGGCAGTACTCGGCGCAGAACCCGCAGTTCATGCAGATGTCAGCGTCAATATAGAACTCGGCCGGTTGGGGCACGGGGCGGCCCGTGTTCGGGTCGTTGGTGCGCACGATCCAGATGCACTGCGGCGGGCAGACCTTGGCACAGATGCCGCACGAGGTGCAGCGTATTTCCTTCCTGCCATCCGCGCCTTCATCGTATACCAGGAACGGGACGTAGCGGAACTCCTCGGGCAGGATCAGCTTTTCTTCGGGGTATTGAACCG
This sequence comes from Chloroflexota bacterium, assembly GCA_021823555.1. Next base: position 8,182 of record JAKANW010000053.1, on the reverse strand, counting down.
TGAAGATACCGCGCGTGTCCTTGCCAGCTCGAGCCTTGACGCCGTCTTCGTTGTAGTAGCGTTTCTTGCCGCTGAGAAGCCATTTGATATCCTCGGTGTAGGTGCTCCAAAAGCGATCCCAGGTGACTCTTAGTCCTTTAAAGATACCTTTTCCGTACATAGTTCAGTTCTCCTGTGTCAGGTTTCAGGTGTCACGTGTCTTTGTGGTGTACAGGCCGTGTTCCTTGCCTGACACCTGACACTTCGACACCTGACACTTTTTCTTAGCGATCCAGCTCGCCGAGCACGATGTCGAGCACGCCCAGAAGGGCCACGAAGTCCGCGATCTTGGTGCCGAGGCAGATTTGTTCCAGGGCCGTGATGTTGACGAAGGATGCCGGGCGGACGTGATAGCGCCACGGGTTGGGCTTGCCATTGGATACGACGTAGAAAGCCAGCTCGCCCTTGGGGGATTCCACCCGCCCATACGCTTCCCCGGCCGGGACCCGCACCTGGTACTGCGGTTTCCCAGTCATGACCGGCCCCTCGGGGATTTGCTTCACGGCCTGCTGCAAAATTCGCAGGGACTGGCGGAGTTCGTCCAGGCGGATCAGGTAGTTGTCCATCAGGTCGCCGTTGTAGCGGACGGCCACGTCAAAGTCGAAGCGGTCATAGATCGAGTACGGGTCAGCGCGGCGGATGTCATACGGCACACCAGCAGCGCGCAGCACAGGCCCGGTCATTGAATATTTAATGGCGGTCTCGGCGTCAATGACCTTGACACCTTTCATGCGGGAGATGAAGACCTCGTTGTCGGTCAACAAGCGGTCCATTTCATCCACTTTGCCGGGCAGACGGTCAAAGACCAGGCCCTTGATCTTGCCCAGCACGCCGTCCGGCAAATCGCGGACAACGCCGCCGAAGCGGAAGTAGTTGCACATCATGCGGGAACCGGCAGCGGCCTCGAAGATATCGAGGATCAGTTCGCGCTCTTCGAAGGCATACAAGGCCGGCGTATACATCACGCCCAGGTCGTTCAACAACATGCCGATAAAGACCAAGTGGTTCTGGATACGGCTGAGTTCTGCCATGATGACACGGATGTACTCGGCGCGTTCGGCCACCTGGATGTTCATCAACTTCTCGACCGTGACCGCGTACCCGAAGTTGTTGCTCATCGAGTTGAAGTAATCGAGGCGGTCAGTGAAAGGCATGTTTTGCAGGAAGGTGTTGCGCTCGCCGATCTTATCGTGGTTGCGGTGCAGGTAGCCTACCACCGGTTTCAAGCTGATGATGGTCTCACCGTCCAGCGTGATGGCCGCGCGGAACACGCCGTGCGTGGACGGGTGCTGCGGGCCCATGTTGATCACCACGTGGTCGGTTTTGAGGCCGGTCTCGTCGGTGGTTTGGTATTTGGCCAGCGCGCCGTACAGGGCTGCTTCGCCATCGGGGACCCATTTCTCAGGATCGAAGTTCTTCGGGAAGGACAGGTTGTCCTTGAACGGATTCTTGTTTTCGGCAGTGACAAATTTGCCGTCCGGCCAGCGGCTCTTGAAAGGCTTGCCGTCTTCTTCGTAGAAGCCTTCCTTCCAATCCTTGCGCAAGGGATGGCCTTCGAAGCCTTCCCACATCAGGATGCGGCGCAGGTCGGGGTGGCCGGTAAATTTGATGCCGAGCAAGTCCCAGGCTTCGCGCTCTTGGAATTCCGCGCCGGGCCAGATCGGAGTCACTGAAGGCACTTCGACAGGCTCCGTGCGCGGCGCTTGTACTTTGAAGTTCAACTGCGGGCCGCCGGTGGTCTTGAGGGCGTGATAGACCACTTCCATTTTGCCTTCGGGCATGTAATCCACACCGGTGACGGCAGTCAGCAGGTCGTAGCCGAGTTCGTCGCGGATGGCGGTGGCGACTTCGATGAGTTTATCTTTTTCCACGATCCAGCCGGAGAAGCCGGGACGGGTATCAGCGGAGACAACACCAGGGAAACGGGCGGCCAGGTCAACGGCGCCGCCCTGGGCCGGTCGAAGGGTCGAGGTGGGTTGTGGGGTTGCCATGTCTAGCCTTCCTTTTCCGTGGCGATCTTCTTGATCTCTTCCGAGCGGCGCAGGTCAATCAAATCCGGACCCAAAACGGGCACCGGGATTTCAACCGAGTCCGCACCTTTCTTGTACCAGCGCACCTGCTTGAGGGACTGCTTGTCAATTTTCTCTTGCAATTTGATCATGCCCGCGATCAGGGCCTGGGGGGTGGGAGGGCAGCCGGGGATGTAAACGTCCACCGGCAGGAATTTGTCAATTCCAGCCACTACGTTGTAGCCTTCCTTGAATGGGCCGCCGCCGGAGGCGCAGGCGCCCATGGCCACCACGTACTTTGGCTCAGGCATCTGGTTGAACAGGCGTACGATCAGCGGCACCATCTTCTTGGTAACAGTGCCGGAGACCAGCATCATGTCGGCCTGGCGCGGGGTGGGGCGCATGACTTCCATGCCGAAGCGGGCCATATCGTAGCGGGCGGCCTGGGCCGCGATCATTTCGATGGCGCAGCATGCCAGGCCGAACATCAAAGGCCACACGGAGGAACGACGTCCCCAGTTGTAAATTCTGTCGAGCGTGGTAATGGCAACGACATTTTCCAATTCGGGTGGAATGTCGTAGCCGGGCAAACTTAGTTTTTCATTATCCATGAATGTTCTCCTCGAACCAGTCTTGAAAGATTGCTTGCAGGATGTCGTCGTTGCATAACGACGGGTCATCCTCGAATTCCTGAAGTCCAAGCGTCCAGTCGTACACCTGCCGGAGCGAGACATCTTCCATGTTCACATCCGGGTGCTGCCGGCGGAGTTCCAGGGCGATGGCGTAGGTCGCTTCCCAGGTGAGGGTCATGATGGCTGGTACATTGGTGGTTGGTAAATTGGTGGTCGGTAAATTGGGCGTCCTTCGCTAACTTCCAATCTATCAATTCCCAACCTACCCTTCCCTGTTATCAATCTGCGCCCGCTGCAAGGTACCGGAATAATCCACATAAATGGATTTCCATTCGGTGAACACCTCCAGCGCGGTCTGGCCGGCTTCGCGATGCCCGTTGCCGGTGCCGCGGATCCCGCCGAACGGGAACTGGATCTCCGCGCCGGTGGTGCCGTGGTTGATGTACACAATGCCGCTGAAGATGTCACGCATGGCGGTGAAGGCGCGGTTCACATCTTGCGTGAAAATGGAAGTGGAAAGGCCGTACTGTGAACGATTGTTGACCGCCATGGCCTCTTCCAACGCGCCGACTTCGATGATCGAAAGCACCGGGCCGAAGATCTCTTCCCGTTCCAGCGTGGACCCGGGCTGGACTCCGTCAAACAGGGTGGGGGAGTAGAAAAAGCCTTTCCCGTTAACATCCGCTACCGAGGCGCCGACCAAAACCCGCGCGCCTTCCTTCTGTCCGATCTGCACATAGTTATGGATGCGTTGGATGGCAGCCCGGTTGATGACCGGCCCGACCTGGACCGACTCATCCAAACCATTGCCGAGCTTAAGCTTCCGGGTCCGCTCCACGAGCGCTTCCTTGACTTTCGGCGCGATGCCCTTCTGGACGATCAAGCGGCTGGCAGCCGTGCAGCGCTGTCCGCTGGTGCCGAAGGCAGCCCACAGGGTCGCATCGGCGACCAACTCGAGATTGGCGTCGTCCAGGACGATGATGGCATTCTTGCCGCCCATCTCCAGCGAGACTTTCTTGTTCAGGCGGGCTGCTTCCTCCGCAATGGCGCGCCCGGTGACGGTGGAACCGGTGAACGAGAGCACGCGCACGCCGGGGTGGCCGATGAGCGCCTTACCCACTTCCACACCGGGGGCCAGCAGCAGGTTGAACACGCCCTTTGGCAACCCGGCTTCTTCAAATACCTTGACGAACGCAGCGGAAATGGCCGGGGTCTCTGGCGAGGGCTTCCAGATGACCGTATTGCCCGCCACGAGCGCGGGGAAGATTTTCCACGAGGGCACTGCGATGGGGAAATTCCAGGGTGTGATCAAACCAACAACGCCCGCCGGATCCCGCACAGCCATGCCAAATTTATTTGGCATTTCGACCGGCGCGGTATAGCCGAGCAGACGCCGCCCCTCGCCACCCATGTAATAGGCCATGTCAATGGCTTCCTGCACATCCCCGCGCGCTTCGGCGATCACCTTGCCCATATCCTGGGTGAGCAGGCGGGCCAGTTCCTCTTTCTTTTGTTTGAGAATGTCGCCGATCTTGAAGAGCAGTTCACCGCGTAGGGGGGCGGGCGTCAGCCGCCAGGACTGGAACGCATCTGTGGCGGCCTGCACCGCGGACTCAACATCCGCTGCATTGGCCGCGGCGACCTGCGCCAGCACGGATTCGTCTGCGGGGTTGATCGTGTCGAATATTTGGCTTTTCCGACCGGGGAGCCACTTGCCGTTGATGTAATTCTGGAATTCCATATTCCTAAAGTTTCCTGCAAGAATTCGCAGGCAGTCCAAACCTGCCTGCCTAGCGGGTTGGATTATAGCACCTCAGTATTCAAAGTCAACCGAATTATGCAAATATATATTTTCATAAATAAATTTATGAGTATAATCACCCCATGGCTGTGACAACCGCCCGCCAGAAAGTTTTAGCATACTTGAAGAAAAACCGCCTGGTTTCGGCGCATGAGATCGCGCGCGCCCTGAACGTGACCCCAGCCAATGCCCGCCATCACTTAGGCATCCTGGCCGCGGACGGGCGCGTGACGGTCATCAGCCAGCGCAGGGAGGGGCGCGGGCGGCCGGTCAAATTGTATGGATTGTCGAATGCGCTGGCCGGGGATAACCTGCCTGCCTTGCTGGATGCCGTGCTGGAGGAGTGGCTGGATGGGTTGCATCCGTCGAAACGGGAACAGGCCATGAGGTCCGTGGCGAAACGGATGGGGGAGAATCTGAAAGGGGAAGCTCTCCCGATGGCGAAACGTCTTGCGTTAATGGTTGAGAGACTCAATCCATTGCACTATCAGGCGCGCTGGGAGGCGGGCGCTGAGGGGCCGCGCCTCATCTTTGGGCAGTGCCCATACGCGGCGGTCATCGGCAAACATCCTGAATTGTGCCTGATGGACGCGGCTATCTTGGAGATGGTGCTCGGTACCCACGTGGATCAGCGCGTGAAGTTGAACCCTGCCTGCGTGTTTCGCGTTGGGTGAGCTGGCGGGGTGATGAAATAAAGAAGTCTCTCGTTCGATCTAATACGAATCCGCCGTTGTTTTAACTATATAATTTTTGCGGCATAAGTTGGTTTATTGTGTTCGGCTGGTCAAGGTGTAGAATAGACTTCAGACGTTCTTCTTCGGTTTAGTGATTTGATGTTCGGAGGAAACCATGCGTAAAAATTTTGTCCGCCTCGCCACGCTTGGGATTGTTTTTTTGTCCGTTGCCCTGGCCTGCAACTACCCCTCTGTAACAGCAACGGAAGCTTCCAATGTCCGGGAAACTGCACTGGTGGCGACGCTTTCCATCATGTTGACCTCTGCTGCTTCTGCGCCAGTTGCTGCAACTCTGGCTCCGGGTGAGACCGCGGTGCCTGCCGCCTCTTCTCTTCCGACCGATACCAGTATGCCGCCAACAGATACCAGCGTGCCAAGCGCTACACCTACTCCTCAAAACCCGTTGGTGTTGCGGGATACTCTGTGCTGGGTGGGGCCGGGCAATCAATATGAAGTGGTCAGTTCTCTCAAGAAGGATGCCCGCGTCGAATTGCTGGGGAAGGGCAGTGTCGCGGGTTGGTGGATCGTGGTCAACCCGATCTATCACGATCCATGCTGGGTACAGGCAACTGATTTGCAAATCGAAGCTGGTACTGATCTCAGCAATCTGAAAATCTATTATCCGCCTCCGACTCCCACATCCACACCGACCAATACTCCCACACCGACTGCCACGCCATAAGGCGCACAAATTTAAGCAAGAAAACATCATTACTGAGGCGCCAAGTTGGTATCCCAACGACGGGAGTCGTTGGTCTCCACCATATTAGATCCAGAGACACGGAGTCTTTTTTTTACTGCTCCGTGTCTCTGTGGTTAAAATCTTCGTTTGGGTTTCCCGCTAGCCGCGGGCAAAATTTTAGCTTGTCCGAATTAGGGATGATTATGGCAGGCTAAAAGTTTTTACCAGAAAGATTGCCATTTGTGCGCGGGTGACAGGGTCCTCCGGGCAATAGATCCCGGTTCCGCAGCCGCCGGTGATGCCTTCTGCAGCGAGTTGCTTGATCCAGGATGCTGCCCAATAGCCGGTTGATACATCATTAAAGCCGGTATCGGAGCCAACAGCAGGCGGCGCATACGAACTGCCATGTTCTGACTTCAACAGGAACACGGCCATCTGGGCGCGTGTCACATTAGCATCCGGGCAGTACAACAGCGGACTATTGCTGCACCCGCCTGTGATCCCATCGGCGTATAGCTGTTCCACCCACTTTGCTGCCCAATAACTTGAGGAAACGTCTCCAAATATTGATCCGTTAGCCGGTGGTGGGCTGTAGGCTACTCCGTGTATGCCGCGTTCGAGGAAGACTGCCATTTGGGCGCGGGTGACCGGATCGTCAGGGCAATATAATTTTGTAGGAGTGGTCTGGCAGCCACCTGTGATCCCGGCGGCATATAATCGTTCGATCCATGACCAGGCCCAGTACGTGTAAGGTACATCGTCAAAGGTTGGATGTGGTGTCAAAGCAAAATTCATTGTGGCGGTAGTGGCCGGGTCGAGAGTGGCAGTAAAATCTGTGTAGCCGATTTGGGAGGCGGTTACATCAATGGTTCCAGCTGGCAGGTCGGGGAATGTATACTGTCCCTGACTGTTTGTCCTGGTTAAATAACCGCTATTGGTTTGCACAATTGCATTGGCAATCGGGGATCCGTTGACTGAAGATGTCACAGTTCCGCTCAAAGCATAGGATGCACCTTTGGCGCATTGTCCAGCGCCGAAGTCGAATTTGTCAATGTAGGTGGCCCAATTTCCCTGCGCGTTGGCATACTCATTTGTATACCAATAAGTGCATTCATCCATCGGGTCGAGCGTTAGGGAACTGGAAGCGCCCCACAGGTTGGACAGGGTCTGGCTGGCTGTTCCGGCGATCAGTGTAGCCTCTCCCTGCCCCAGTGTACCCGCCGGATCGCCTGCCAATCTGCCTGCGAAGCGGATGGATGGGTGAGTTGTACTGCTGGTGACCGAATACCCAACTGCAAGATTCCCAGAGGCATCCATGGCCGTGCTGCCCACCCAACGATTGTCTGCATCAGGCGAATATGTGCCTTGATCCATCACAACCCAGCCGCCTGCACCGAGGTTTTGCAGTTCGTACCAGCGAATGGCAGCCTGATGGGAACCGACATTCACCGTGTGATCCACGCTGAGGGTGCCTACATTATTGATATACCGGTATTGCAGGCGGTACATTAAGCTCTTGGATACGGCGTCCAACTTCTTGGCTGTTCCGGGTTGGGAGAGGCAGTCGGCGCTGTAATTGCATAGGTTGGAATCAAATGGCTCGGTTGGGATTGCAGTGAGCGGGCTATTGAATGAAAATATCCCGGTGGTCCAGTTTGCATCCAGGGCGCTTAGCACCAGTTGATCGGCTGGATATCCCTGTCCATCATCGTCTATTTGCAGAAAATAAGCTGGTGGCGTATCGGACGGCGGAGCACCCTCCAAATCTGCTGGCAGTATGTCATGCAGGCCTTTGCTCGGCGATAGATCGAAAGAGACCATTTGGGCCGTCTCCCCATTGAGCATCTTATCGCGTTCAAATACTACTGCTAATTCTCCTGCCCACGTGGAGCCGGTGTACTCATTCGCTGCCATGTAGTAACCATTTGGCCAGACCCCGAACTTGGGATTCACATGTTGTTTCGTGGTGCTGATCAGGTAATCATAGAGGTACCAGGGGGCATTGACTGGATCGGCAGTGCTTGAAACCGCGATACATTGATGGTACGAATTGGGGTCATAAGCAGGCATGCTGATGACCCATCGGTCAGCCAAGTGATCGTAGAGCACGATGGTCTCGCCGTCATTGTTCGTTTCACATGCTCCCCCAAAGCCTGTAAACATGCTTTTTACCGGCCGCGGCCCATCCAACAATTGACCGGTGGCTGAGTTCCAGATTGCAAATAGGTCGCTGGCGGTCTGTATATAATAATTGCGCCCAATTGCTCCCATGACATTGGGCGGAA
>JAKANW010000847.1 GCA_021823555.1 Chloroflexota bacterium | reverse complement strand
TATAGATGGACCAGACGTAATTATTGGGAAGGCTGGCAGGGTTGGCCGGGCTATGGACGTAACGCGTAAAAACGCCGGTGGATGGGTCGAATTGGTTCAGCCCGCCGCCATACGTCCCCACCCAAACGCGCCCCTGGGCATCCACGTGAATGGGGAAAATGAAATTGTCGCTCAAACTGCTGGGATCGTCGGGGTTGTTGCGAAAATAGGCGAAACGCTCGCGCGTCTGGTCATATTTGTTGACGCCGCCGCCGTAGGTGCCCACCCACATTACGCCGCCGCGATCCTGGTAGATCGAATAGACTGTATCCGTGCTCAAGCTGTCTATGATGAGGGGATTGGATGTGATATGCCCGAACGCGTTGGCGTCACTTTCGAAGTAATCTAGCCCGCTGGCCGTCCCAACCCACAAACGCCCTGAACGGTCCATGTACACCGTCTCCACCTGGTTGCTGCTGAGACTTCCAGGGTCAGAGGGATCGTTCCGGTAGCAGGTGGACAGGCCAGAATTGGGATTGAAGCGGGTAAGTCCATCGGGAGTGGCAAGCCACAAAAATCCATCCTGCGTCTCAGCGATATTGGTGATCGTCGGAGAGCATAGGCGATCTTTCAAGGCATCATTGTAGATGTATTGTTTAAAGGACTTGGTCTTGGGGGAATAGCGATTCAGCCCTTGATCCGTGGTGCCGATCCAAATGTTGCCGCGCACGTCCTCAAAGATGACATTGATATTGTCGCCGCTCAAGGAAGTTGAATCGTCGGGATTGCTGTGAACATGGGTGATGACCCCATTGGCGGGATTCAACCAATCCAACCCGGCATCTGTGCCCACCCAAATCGTCCCGTTGGCATCTTCATAGATGGCATTAACCTGATTGGATGAAAGGCTGGCTGGATCGTCTGGATTATGCTTGTAATGGGTAAAGTCACCCGTCAGGGGGTTGTACCGATTCAATCCACCCAAGCGAGTGCCAACCCACAAATTTCCTGCGCGATCTTTATATAGGGTATCCACCCAACGGTCGCTGATGCTGGATGGATTCGCGGGATCAGGTTTGAAAACTTCAAACGTATATCCATCGTAACGGTTGAGGCCGTCTTCGGTACCGAACCAGAGAAAGCCCTGCCGGTCCTGCAAAATAGCCATGACCGAACTTTGGGACAGACCATCTTCGATGCTGATGTGCTCAAAACGCAGAGTTTGTCCGGGCCAGACAGTGGGATTCATTCCCTGGTCCGGCGGTGGAGGCGCGTAAACATCGCCGGCGGCGCCTCCCGTTTGTGTCGAAATCGGGGCCAGGCTAAAAAGCGAAGCGAGAAACGCTCCAAAAACCAGGAAACGGGGAAAGAGAAACATGTGCGTGGATCGCATAACGTCTTAAGGAATTATATCGCCTGTTCATTAAAACAGCCTCGCCGAGGCGTCAAGTGCGCGTGCAAAGGTTATCAGCGACGATAAAAATCTCCCGATTTCGCTCGAAAGCCGGGAGATCTTTGACTCCGTACTTGGAATCCCAAAGCTCTACTTCAGAGTGCCTTGTACGCCCCGCTTGAAATCGCGCCTGTAATGTGCTACTGTAAAGCTGGCCTCACCCCACAGAAAGGAGCGCCTCATGTCCGACCTGACCGTGATCGCTGAATACATTCGCGCCGCGATGGACCTGATGGAACAAGTGCAAGAAGCAGAAGAAGCGCTTCGTCTCCAGGCCAACCACGAAAATTACAAAGCACTTCGCAAAAGCATGGAAGCACTGACCGAACGCCTCAATCATTTGAAAAACATGCTCGGCCACGAAGACGAAGTAGCACTCGACGAGCTGGCCGACGCGCTGAACCATGCCTTTCACCATCCAACCGCCGAATATCGCCACGCCCTCCGTCACGGCTGAGGAAACAAACCAAATGCAAAGAGGGGGTTCGTTCTCCTGAAGTCGCATTCGTGATAAACTCGGCGCAACCCCTTGCGGGAACCCTTTTCGGGAGGCCGAGACTTGCGTTATTTCATCATCGTAAATCCAATTTCGGGACGCGGCCACGCGCGGAAAGCCATACCCCATATCGAGGAATTACTGCGCTCGTATAACCTGGACTTCAAGCTGGTCCAAACTGAACGGCCCTGGCACGCCGCCGACCTGGCGGAGGCTGCCGCGCGCGAACAATATGATGTGGTCGCCACCGCCAGCGGAGACGGCACCGCCAACGAGGCCCTGAACGGTCTGATGCGCGCCCGCACTGCCGGCTACAACCACACCGCCTTTTGCATCCTGCCGGTGGGCACGGGCAATGACATGCTCTACGGCCTTGGTCATCACCACGCGCTGGAAGACGGCGTTCGCGCACTAGCTGAAAATTACCACCGCCGCATTGACATTGGATTGGTGCGCGGCGGGGATTACCCCGAAGGCCGCTATTTTGCTAATGGCATCGGCATCGGCTTCGACGCCATAGTGGGATTCGAGGCGCTCAAGGTCCGCTGGGCGGTAGGCTTGATCCCGTACCTGGTTGGTGTATTC
>JAKANW010000846.1 GCA_021823555.1 Chloroflexota bacterium | reverse complement strand
CTCTCCGCGGGCTGTGATGTGTACATGTCCAAACCGATCAACATCCGCGAACTGTGGGCGCGCGTGGAGGCGTTCATTCCTGCGCCGATCAGCAAATAACGCTCAGCTTTTCCATTATTTGTTATTGTTATGTCATCCATTCCGTGACAAACGCCCCAAACAATTACCTCCTGCACCTTGAATGTTCAGATTGTGGTCAACACTACAACACCAACGAAATCCACACTTTCTGTCCCGACTGTCAGGCCGCGCTGATCGCACGCTACGACCTGGCAACAGCGCGCACCCAACTCAACCGTAGCGCCATTTCTTCCCGCGCCCGCGGCATGTGGCGCTGGCACGAATTCCTGCCGGTCAACGACCCGGAAAATCAAATTACCCTGGGGGAAGGCGACACCCCCATCCTGCGCATCCCGAATGTGGGACAGCACCTCAGCCTTTCCAACCTCTATCTCAAAGACGAAAGCTCCAATCCCACCGGCTCCTTCAAGGCACGCGGATTGGCCGCGGCCATTTCCAAGGCCCGGGAACTTGGCATCCAAAAAGTGATCATTCCCACCGCGGGCAACGCGGGCGGTGCGATGGCTGCCTACGCGGCGCGTGCCGGTCTGCGCGCTTACATCTTCATGCCCAAGGATACGCCGCAAGCCAATATCACTGAGAGCCGCATGGCAGGTGCGGACGTGGTACTGGTGGATGGTCTCATCAGTGAAGCGGCAGGCCTGGCCGGTGAAAAAGCCCGCGCCGAGGGCTGGTTCGATCTTTCCACCTTCAAGGAACCCTACCGGCTCGAAGGCAAGAAGATCATGGGCTACGAAATTGCCGAATTCTTCCACTGGCAACTGCCCGACGTGATCATCTATCCCACCGGCGGCGGGACCGGCTTGGTCGGCATTTGGAAAGCCTTCCAAGAATTGACCGAACTAGGCTGGCTCGAAACAGACAAGCGTCCGCGCATGGTGGCGGTGCAAGCTGAGGGCTGCGCGCCGGTCATCAAAGCCTTCAACGAGGGCAAGGAATTTTGCGATTTCTGGCTGAGTGCGCACACGCGTGCCTCCGGCCTGCGCGTGCCCAAGAGCTTCGCCGACCGGCTCATCCTGACTGCCCTGCGCGAAAGCCACGGCAATGCCGTATCCGTCAGCGACGAGGCCATCTTTGCCGCCCAGCATGAACTCGCCACGCGAGAGGGCTTGTTTGTCGCTCCCGAAGGAGCGGCCACGCTGGCGGCGCTCCAAGAACTGATCCAACAAAAATGGGTCGCACCCGATGAAAATATTCTTCTGCTCAACACCGGTTCAGGATTGAAATATCTCGACCAACTTGGATGACAAAGAGTCCCGTTTTCCACCGAAGGCGAGAAAAAGTTGTGCCACGATTACGTCATGGCCTCGACCGCGGCAGTGGAATAATTGTTCGAGTGGCCGATGGACGAGATGTTCTAAAAGTGAAGCGCCGCTGAAAGGATCATGATAGCAACGCTGGCGAAAACGGGAAGTTATTTTTTCGTGCAATATTCCAAAAGCAGTATTCACATTGTATAAGGACAATTTTCAGAAATGAATTAGAGGCGGTTAATTCCCTGTCAACAAAATTGTCACCCTCCCTACTCCAAAAATAAATAAATCTCGTGTATCATGGCGGCATGAAAACGATCCTCGTCGTGGACGATACTGCCAGCGTGCGAAATTTCCTGCAGGACTTCCTCATCAGCCAGGGCTTTCAAGTGATAGCCGCAACCAACGGACAAGAAGCCATTTACGAAGCGCGCCGCTCGAACCCAGACGTGATTCTGCTGGACATTATGATGCCCCAAATGGACGGGTACGAATTCCTGCGCCAGTATCGCAAGGAACGCCAGACGCCCGTCATCGTCGTCACCGCCAAAGAGGAAGAGACCGACGCCGTATTGGGCCTCGAACTCGGCGCAGACGATTACGTGATCAAACCGTTCCGCAATCGAGAACTAGTCTCACGCATTCGCGCCGTCCTGCGACGTCAGGAGGCCGCAGCCGACCCAGACCGCGCCTTGCAGCACGGTTCGATCATGCTCAACCCCGCGGCGCATACAGTCACCGTGGCGGGTCGGCCCGCCGACCTGACCCCGCTCGAATTCGACCTGCTGGCTTTGCTAATGTCTGCCCCGAACCGCGTCTTCACCCGCGAACAGATTGCTGCGAAACTGACCGACAGCGGCTTTGCTGGACTCGAACGCACCCTCAACGTCCACATCCGCAACCTGCGCGCCAAGGTCGAGACCAACTCCGCCGAACCGGAATACATCGAAACCGTGTTTGGGGTCGGCTATCGTTTCAAGGCAGAGTAATTTTTTTAACCACAAAGGGCACAAAAGAACACGAAGGAAATTCCTTTCCCCCTTTGTGGCCTTCGTGTCCTTCGTGGTAAGTTTATATGACTCTCACCCGTAAACTCACCCTCGCCTTCCTCCTCGTGGCGGTCACCGCCGCGGCCATTGTAGCAATCGCCGTTCGCGCCACCAATTCCACGCGTCTCAA
>JAKANW010000845.1 GCA_021823555.1 Chloroflexota bacterium | reverse complement strand
CGGGTCTGAAGATGTCAGCCGCGTTGGGGTGGTATTACGCCCGATCTGGCTGCGCCCCATTCACAACATCATGAACGTGTTGATGGTGGACATCGGCGCAGGCGAGGTTTTGCTGATTCTGGGATATTTAGTCGGCATCTTCAACTATGCTCGTTTACAGGAACGCGGCCATTTGATCTTCGGGCATACTGGCATCGCCGGTTTCCTGCTGTACATTTCCCTGCTGGGCTGGGGCGGCGCGGCGTTTGGCATTCTGCCGGTCCCGGCGACGGTATTCTTGGTGACTGCCATTGTGGCCGGGTTGGCGGTCATGTTCTCTGAGCCATTGATGCATTTGGTGGAAGGTCATCGGCCGTTGACCGACGGCGGCGTTGGCACATATTTGATCCAGGCGGTGGTGGAGCTGTTCGAGGTCGTGATCAGCATGTTGAGCAATACGCTTTCTTATGTGCGTGTGGGCGCCTTTGCGGTGGCGCATGGCGGCCTGAGCGCGGCGATTTTTATCCTGGCTGAATTGGCAGGAGGCGGCGGACACGGATTTGGCTATTGGATCACCGTCATACTCGGCAATGTGTTTATTATCGGCTTTGAAGGTTTGATCGTGGGCATTCAGACCATGCGCCTTTCGTACTATGAATTCTTCAGCAAGTTCTTCAGCGGAGGCGGGCTGCGCTTCGAGCCACTCAGGCTGAAGCCAACCCAGGAAGAATAACGCGGAGCAGAATTTCATTTCGCGGCTGGTCAAAAACGAATTTCAAATCATTTGTCAAGGAGACTGAAGATGATACTGTTTATTGCTGTGCTTGTGGGATTGGTCCCTGTTGTTCCGGCTGTGATCGTATTTTTGCGCGAACGTAACCACACACCAACCAAGGCGACGCGGGATCTGGTCGCCGGGTTGAACGGGTTCAACGCCATTGTCGGCTTGATGGCCACTGGCCTGGGCTTGGTCTGGCTGTTCTCGCCGACGACGGTCTTGGCTTCCGGCGCTTACCAGACGGCCGCGGCGGATCCGTACGCGACCCTGGCCGCGGCCATTTCCACCGGCCTCGCCTGCGTGGGCGCGGGCATTGCGGTTGCCAGTTCGGGCGCGGCCGCGGTAGGCGCCATTGCCGAGAAACCCGAGTCATTTGGACGCGCGCTCATCTTCGTGGGCCTGGCCGAAGGTATTGCCATTTACGGGTTGATCATTGCTTTCATTATTCTCAACCGGTAGGGTCCGATGAAAGTACTGGTGATCGGCCACCCCAAAGCGGTGCTGGGATTTTCTCTCACCGGTGTAGATGGGCAGGCGGTGACCTCCGCACAGGAAGCCGGTCGGGCTTTGGATGCCGCGCTGGATGCTGCGGACGTTGGCATCATACTCGTCACGCAGGATGTCGCCAAAATGCTTCAAGCGCGCGTGGAGGATCTCAAACTGCACAGCACCATCCCGCTGGTGGTAGAGATCCCCTCGCCCGAAGGTGTTTCACCAGATGAGCCTACCTTGAGCGAGGTCGTCTTAAAAGCGATCGGCATCAAATTGTGATCTTTGCCTGCCTCGCGCTTGCGCGAGCGCAGGGGAACGGATGGAATAGCCGTTATGAAACCAGAAGAAGAAAGCATCCAAACCCTCTCGCGTGCCATCCTGCGCGATGCCCAAGATGAGTCGCAGCGTGTGCAGGCCGAGGCGCAGGCCCGGGCGGAGGAGATTCGCCGGCAGGCGCGCACGCAGGCCGAAACGGAACGCAACGCGATTTTGGATCGCGCTAACCGGGAAGCGGAACGCTTGCGCGGCCAGGCGGTGGCGACCGCACAATTGAAGGCGCGCACCTTGCAGTTGGAACGCCGCGAAGTGCTGCTGGATAAAGTGTTCGATGCCGCGCGTCAACGACTGGCATCGCTGCAGAAGCGCGCCGATTATGAGCAAGTGGCGGTGCAGCTCTTGCGGGAGGCTATTGTCCAGCTCAAGCTGGGCCAGGCCCAGGTCTACGCGGACGAAGCGACGCGGAAGGTCCTCAAGGCCGCGGTGGTTAACAAAGTCGCGAAGGAGTTGGGTGTCAAGATTGAATTCGGCGAGAATTTGGAGGAAGGCGCAGGGATTGTCGTCGAGTCGCCCGATGGTCGCCTGCATTTTGATAACACGTTGGAAACCCGCCTGAACCGATTGCAAAATGTTTTGCGTTCATCGGTGTACCAGGTCTTAATGGGAGAGAAGTTATGAGCGAACAGATCGCGACCGTCACGTGGATCAATGGCCCGGTAGTGCGCGCCCGCGGCTCGCGTCACGTCAGCATGTTGGAGTTGGTGGAAGTGGGGGAGGAGCGGCTGGTGGGCGAGGTGATCGGTCTGAACGGCGACATCATCACGGCACAGGTATATGAGGAAACCTCAGGCATGAAGCCCGGCGCTCCGGTGTTTGGCACGGGCTTGCCGCTTTCGGTGGAACTTGGCCCAGGGTTATTAAAAAGTATTTTTGACGGCGTGCAGCGTCCCTTGCCGTTAATCGAAATGCAATCGGGTTCGTTTATTGGCCGCG
>JAKANW010000052.1 GCA_021823555.1 Chloroflexota bacterium | reverse complement strand
CTCATCCAGGGCGTGGGCGATACGGGCGTGGGATTATCCATCGCCAAAACCTTGACCGAGTCTCAGCATGGCCGCATTTGGGTGGAGAGCGAACCGGGCATTGGTTCTACTTTTAGTGTGCTGCTGCCTATCGCACAGGAAGAACGACTGGAACGACCGGTAATCGAAAAAGGGAAGAACTAGATGCAGGCCGTACGTCAATTGGGGACAGCGATATTACTTTCAGTAGTCTCCCTCGGGCTGGTAGTCGGGGGATTTTCTCTTGCCCTCTATGATAGTTACGCGCCGCCGCTTCCAACCCCAACCGGAAGCCTGCCCACCGCTCCCGTGCTGTTGACGATCACCTCGACTGCTCCCGTTCCCCCCACCACAACCAACTTTCCCACTCCCACCAGTACGCCTCAACCCGCACCGTTTTGCAACCCGCCAACGGGCTGGATCAGCGTATCCGTGCAGACTGGCGATACGCTTGCCAGCGTGGCCTATCGTTATGGTACGACCCCCGTACAACTCAGCCAGGCCAACTGCCTGCTGACCGATGCTCTTCTTCCAGGCACGACTCTCTTTGTGCCTCCCATCCCCACCAACACACCCATTCCCTGTGGGCCGCCATACGGTTGGGTCTATTACATCGTTCAACCCGGCGATACGTTGTTCCACATCGCATTCAGTTACGGCATCACCACCTATCAACTTCAGTTGGCAAATTGCCTTGGCTATTCCACGTATATCCGCGTTGGGCAAACTTTGTGGGCGCCTAATATTCCGACCATCACGCCAGGCGTAACGGTCATTCCCGTTTTCCCCACCATAACACTGTATCCCACAGAACCCCTGACCCTGACGCCGCTCCCATTCACCCAAACCCCAGCGGCAACAGATACTTCCATCCCAACCCTTCAGTCATCTCCCACGGCCTTTCCACCCATGGAGACCGATACACCGATCCCAACCCTGGAAGCATCTCCAACGCCCTTCCCCACAGCGTCTGAGACACCTATTCCAACAGTGTCTGAAACGCCTGTGCCTCCCACACCAACGGTCACGGCATTCCCAACCAATACTCCCTGACTTGATAATGCTCAAAGAATAACAAGCCAGCAAGACCGGCAAACATTTGAAAAATGCTTCGCGCCTTTTTACGGCCTATACAATAGACATTCTCTTTTCCAGGTTCCATGAAATCCACTTCGCACTGGTTTATCCTTCTTGTCGGTTTTATCGTTACAACAGCCTTCAGCATGGGACTGGCCGGGTGCGCTTCTTCCACCCCTGCCCCCACACCAGCGCCCGTATCGTTCATGCTGGTGACTGTTGCCCCCAACGCCTCTCCCACACCCACCCCATTCCAACCGTCGGTGGTCACACCCACGCCTTTTGAAGCCGCGATATCGCTGCCAACCGAAACCACATCGCCTACTCCCGTCCCGCCGCTTGATGCCACACCCACCATAGACCTAAGCCAGCTCTTCCCCACTGCAGCCGCTCCTCCCCTGGTTACCCAGCCAGATATCCAACCCACTGCCCTGGCTCCACTTACCGATAATGAGACGGTCAATTTTCTGTTGATCGGCTCGGACAAACGTCCCGGCTCTTCCTTCCGTACTGACACACTGGTGGTTGCCATTCTCTGGCCAAAGGAGGGACAGGTCTCGCTGATCTCGATCCCACGCGACCTGTGGATCTACATCCCCACTGTGGGCATGCAGCGCATCAACACCGCCTACCAAAGCGGTGAGCTTACCGGATACACTGGCGGGGGTCCCGGCTTGCTCAAGGACACAATCGCCTACAACCTCGGCATCCACATTGACCATACCGCCATGGTTGAATTCGGCAGCTTTCGCCAAATCGTGGACACCCTTGGCGGCGTGGATGTGCCGGTGGGCTGCGCTTATACCGACTGGCGGTTGATTGACCCCAGTTATGACCCGAACAACGAAAACAACTGGTGGCTTTATACCGTGGGTCCCGGCCTCATCCACATGGATGGCGACCTGGCTCTGTGGTATGCCCGTTCACGCTCCAAGTCCAGCGACTTTGACCGCGGCCGCCGCCAACAGGAAGTATTGCGCGCGCTCTTTGAACAGGCTTTAAAGACAAATACCCTGAGCAAAATCCCTGAACTCTACAATGAGTTCTCAAGCTCCATTGCTACGGATCTGGGACTGGGCGACCTGCTTAAACTGGCCCCCTATGCCCTGCATCTGGACAACGCCAACATTCGCAGCTATTACATCCGCCCTCCTTACGTCACGCCGTGGACAACACCCGGCGGCGCGGCCGTCCTGTTACCAGACAACACGGCCTTGCAGCAATTGTTGACCGAAGCCACAACCCTCTCACCGCGCGCCGTTGAACGGGATGCAATCACAGTCGAGGTCCAGAACGGCACCAGCGTTGACAACATGGATACCCTGGCCGCTTCCCAATTGAACTATGCCGGTTACCAAACCAGTGTCTCGTCTGCCGACCGCCGGGACTACACAAATTCCGTCCTGATAGACACAACGGCTGCACAGGATCCAAACCAACGTTTGGTCATCCTGAATGCTTTGGGGCTTTCGAATACAGCCAACCAAATCTCCATGCCCGATCCCAAAAGCCCGGCGGCTTACCGCCTGATCCTGGGATACGATTACAATCCATGCTTCCAGCCTGAAGAGCTTTCCCATTAGCCGACGACAAGGCGGGGGCGTAAAAGCACAGTTGACATTCTCTCTTTTTTTCGCTAAACTATACGCAAAGGCTATGCGCTATTTTTGCAAGGAGGCTTCATGAGCCAATCTGAGACTGCCCACATCACTTCGCAGATGGGTTTGGCCCCGGCACTAAAAGCCTGGGAAATGTTTCTATACGATCAAGGCCGCTCCCCTAATACGGTCAAGGCCTTCCTATCGGATGTCCGCCTGCTCACCGAATACCTGCCTCCTGACCGCAACCTGGGAGATATCACCACCGCCGAACTCAATCGCTTCTTCGAATGGATGGAAAAAGAACGCCCCGTCCCTTGCAGTCCCAAGACACTGGCACGCCGCATCACATCCACCAAATCCTTTTTCCGCTGGCTCCACCAGCACGGTGTGGTCCTGATAGACCCGGCTGAAAAAGTCCTGCAGCGCTCCGCAATCAGCCCATTGCCCCAAGTTCTGACAGAAGATGAGGTACAGGCAGCGATGCTGGCGGCAGACCGTCATCGCCGGGGACAAAGGCCGGACGCGCGCCCCTACGCATTGCTGTACCTGTTGCTTACCACCGGCATCAAGAAAAGCGAATGTCTCGGCATCCACATCAACCATATTGACCTGGATGCTCCCGGAGGACCACTGGCCTTCATCCGCTATGCCAGCCCGGCCAACCGCTACAAGGAACGCAAGCTGGCCCTGACCGATGACTGGATGCCGGCCTATAAGGAATACCTGGCCCAGTACAAACCGGTAGACCAGCTTTTTCCGTGGTCACCCCGTCGTTTGGAATACCTTCTGGAAGACGTCGGCGAAGAGGCTGGTCTCACCAAGCATCTCTCTTTTGACATGTGCCGTTGGACCTGTGCACTGCGTGATTACCAGTCCGGCCTGGAAGTGGATAAGATCCGCCAGAAGATGGGCGTTTCAAAAATCCAATGGCGGGAGATCAATCTCAAACTCCGGCAACTCAACGGTGAAGTTCGATAACGACAACAGGCCAGCGAAAAAAATCGCTGGCCTGTTATATTTTTCAGGGGTGTACCTAATTCAGGCGCGCCAGGACGTCATTCACTTCCATCAACAAATACTCCACGCCATCCATTTTGAACTCGGTGCCGGAGTACTTGGCAAACAACACTTTATCGCCTGCTTTCAATTTGATCTCTTCATCATCACCCACAGCCACGACTTCGCCAGTCTGGGGCTTTTCTTTGGCTGTTTCGGGTAACAACAATCCGGAAGGAGTCTTGCTCTCCTGCTCCAAAGCATGGATCAGCACACGGCTGCCCAGGGGTTCGATATTGATTTTCTTGCTCATAGGACCTCCATTTTTTTATTTCAAACCAAGTAGTTTGTTGATCTTCGGGCGGTCGAAACCAACCACGATCTTGCCACCGATATCAATCACCGGCACGCCACTCTGGCCAGACCGGCGCAGCATGTCGCGCGCGGCAGCCGGGTCACGGCTCACATCCACATCTTTGAACTGGACACCGCGCTCACGAAAATACTTTTTCGCCATATTGCAAAAGCTGCAAGTCGGCGTTGAAAAAACAATCACTCTAGGTTGACCATCCATATAAGCCTCCGAGTGATTGGATGAAAAAGGGCGCAAAAAGTTACATCGCACTGCTGGGCTTTTCGAGAGGCCGTACCACCGCAAAATACAGAATGTGCCGCGAGGAGGCCGTCAGGCGATACGGATGCGCCGGACGATAGCCAGGCACCCAAACGACTTCATCCCCGGCGCACAGGAGCGGCCAGCGATCACGCGCCCTCTGCGGCAACTTCTCATTGACAAAAAAATCTGACAGCTTCTGTGAATGACCGTCCATACCCAGCGGCTCGAACCGGTCGCCGGGACGCCGCGCCCGCAATGCCAATTCGGGAGGCAGCTTGTCCGCGTCCAACCAGACCTGGAACTGGTCCTCGTTTCTTTGAGCTTGATCACGCGCCAGAGCGGGCAGACGCCAGCGCTCGCAATTGAGTTGCCAGCCACCGGCCAGGTTTGCCTGACCAGGTATGGAGAGCGAAATCTCCTCAGCATCCACCAGCATTTGAGGCCATTTGTCAAAGGGCAGATCGGCGCCAGGCGTCGAGAGGTACAGGTTGGAACCCTCGCGGAAAAAGCGCAGGCCCCCCGTCAGGTCTATACGAATCCTGGTCGGGGTATCAAGGAAGTCAGCGGCCCGGTCAAGGACGGAATAGGTGATCTCCTGACCAGGACGCAGGGACTCTATCGCACGCCTCACCAGGTTCCGGCGGAGTCCGAGCGAGCGGGATGAAAGTTGCCTGGCGTCAAAAATAATCAAGTCCGGTTCTATCCTGGCAACACAGTCTCTCCATGCAGCATCCAGAGTCTCTCCCAATAAAGCATAGTCAGCCTGAAGCGACTGTACCGAACGCCAGATAGCCTCGCGAATTTTTGGATTGTAAGTTTCCAGCGTGGGAATCAGTAAATTACGCAAACGGTTGCGGGTGAAGTTGAGCGATTCATTGCTGGGATCAAAATTCGGGCGCAAGCCATTGGCTGCGCAAAAGACTTCGGTTTCTTCGCGCCAGATATCCAACAGGGGGCGGACGATGGGAATATTGGGATCAAAGACTGGCAGGATGGTGCGATATGCCATACCCTTCAGCCCGGTCAGCCCGCTGCCGCGCAGGAAGTGCATCAGCACCGTTTCCACCTGGTCGTCAGCCGTGTGACCGACCGCCACTGCCTGTGCATTTTTCCGCCGGGCCAGTTCAAATAGGAATTGATAACGCAACTGGCGTGCGGCTTCCTCAATGGACATGGCATGTTTCTCGGCATAACTGCGCACATCTCCGCTATCAATCACCGAGGCGATATTCAAACGCGCAGCTCTCTGTTCGACGGTTGTGGCCTCTATATCCGACTCTGGCCGCAACTGATGGTTGAAATGCGCCACGATCAGCCAATAGCCGGACTGGCGCAAAATTTCCATGAGGCAAAGGCTATCCGGCCCCCCGGATACACCGACAACAATCGGGCGGTCTTTTTGCAAGCCGCACTGGTCACGCAAAATAGCTTCAATGTTCTCAAGCATTGAAGCCAATTAAACCACAAAAGGAACTAAAATTTTTCAAAACCTTCGATCTGAATCCTGGATTTGATACAGTTCCACCAATACACCTCCGGTGGACTCGGGATGAATAAAAGCATATTTTTTTCCGTCTGCAGCAAGGCGAGGCTCTTCGTTGATCAAGCGCACACCCTTCGCCTTGAGCTGGGACAGCATACCGGCCATGTCATCCACTTCCAGGCAAAGATGGTGCATACCCGGTCCGCGCCTGGCAAGATATTTTGCAATTCCAGAGTCGGCAGTGGTCGGTTGGACCAGTTCGATCTCGCCCCCCGGGAGCGGCAGGAAAGCGACCTGGGAATTCTCGGCGGGCACGTCGTGCATTTCATGCAGTTCGATCCCCAATGCGTCACGCCAGAATTTTAGAGATTCTTCCATATCTTCCACAACGATGGCAACGTGATTGATACCGGTAGTCTTTGGCATGGTTTCTCCATTGGAAGGTTGAAAGTCAAATGGGGGTGTTTCAAATGAGTTGAGAAAGAACGTCCCGCAGGTTCGATTGGGCAAATTTGACCGTCTCTTCAAACCCTTCGGCAGGCTCACCTGTGCCTGCTGCGGCACTGGCGCAGGCAGGGCAACGCCTGCCTGCGGGACGGTTTCAAATGAGATGAAACGCACCCAAGTCAAATTTTCAAGGGCAGGTTATTTCGTCTCCAGTAAATCCATGTACGCCCCTTCCAGAAGATCGCTTTTTTCGACGCCCAACTTTTGCATCAGTCCTTCAGCAATGGCCTGCCCCTCCGCATCTGTCTGGCCTTCCTGCATCACAACTTCCAGCTCCATGAAATCACCCAATCCTTCGACTTGGTCCAGGTGAATGCGCGTCTGCCCGACGAGGTAGAGATAACGCGTCTTTTTTACCACACCGCGAATGCCACAGGCAAGTTCAAGCACGCGCTTGAGATGCTCGACATCGGAAATTGATGCAATGTGATAATCCGAGCGTTTGGGGCCACCCTGATCGGGGCGCTCGTAATAGATCAATTGGGCGCGGCCAGCTCCCAGGTCCCGGAGTTTGAGGCGCCCCTGGCTGGTACGGAAGAAGGTATCTTCCTGTGGGATAACCTGGCAAGGCGTGTCGCTGATCCCTTCGGCGCATTGGCGGATCCCAGCAAAGTCGCGTGCGCGGGCCTTCACTTCGATGTTCGCTGGCATTATCCGTGTTTAACTTTCCACTTTGAGAAAACCGAACATGCCCCACAGTCCGCGCATCATGCCGTGGCCGAAGTCAGGATTCAGGAACTGGTTGGGACAGGTTCCAGGGATCACCGTGATGCCGTTCTCGCGGCACTTCTTCACCGCTTCGTCCGAGACGCTGGTCATGCTCTTCGCCAAACCGGGTTTGGTGCCCATCATGCAATGCATCCAGACATGCTTGATGCCCAAATCCACACATTGCTGGACGATCTGGTCGGTCACTTTTGGGCTGGCAAGGATGAAGACCGCGTCGGGTTTCTCCGGGATGGATTTCAGGTCAGGATAACACGGAGCGCCATCAAACGTGGGAATACGCGGATTGACCGCGTAGACCGTATAACCAGCATCCTTGAATTTTTTGTAGTTCGCGTTGCAGCCTGTCTCACGCTGGTCTGAAACGCCAACGACAGCAATTTTCTTCTGGGCGAAGAAATCTTGCACAAGCGAGTCAATTTTAATCATGGGATTCCCTTTCATAAAAGTTATGGTGAAATCTTACACTACATACGCTGTCAAGGTCAAGCCGTTGTGCAGAAAAGTAAATATCAACGGTTGGTTAGGATCCAGGCTCGACCATTGAGGCAGTCATTCGCACATAATCTGGCTGCTTCTCCCCCAACACGCCAACTACCAGATGATAGAGGGCAAACAGTTCCAGGGCAAATGGCAGGTAACCTCCATATCCCAGGAGGGGCATTTCAAAGACGTGCAATCCCCCGCCCCAGGCTACGTGATAAACCCATTTAGGGTAGGAAAAGTAATTCCACATCTCCCAGAAAAAGGCTGTTAGCAGGACGCCCAGCCACAGGGCAATGACCGGTCGCCAGTCGCCTTTGGCTGTCCATTGTGCGAGCGAGCGATTCCCCATCCAGACGTTGACCGGTTCCAAAATGAAATAGATAGACACCCAAATGAAAGGAAAGAAAATCCTGGGCCAAATCAACAGCAAGGCCAGCATCACCCAGCCGGCAACAAAAAAGCCGATGGTCGTTCGTTTATCGGTGCCAATTACGGGTCCAGGTTTGAGGCGCTTGACGAAGTCAAAGCTGGCGAAAAATTCCGCGCTGCCGAACACAGCCGGGATGACGGTCGTAAAACTGATCGTCGTCCAGAAGGCATATTGCAGGAAGGTGAACTGCGCCGCGCCGACGTAATCCCAATTCTGTGTCCGCAGGTTCATGACCTCGAACAACCACCAGACCGGCGCCGAAATGACAAACAGGCTGATATATTTGCGCCCATCGCGGGCGAGCAGGGATGTGCCCGTACGCCAGAAAACCAGCGCGTCCATTATAAGACAATAACCTAACCATAACGGGAAGAAACCCCAGTGGGTGCGCGGCCCGGTCAAGGCCCAGTTGAGAGTCCAAAAGATAGAGACCAGCGCCAATCCAACCCAGCCACGCAAAGGAAATACGTTTTTTGATTTGGTCATAATGGAGGAAATTGATTTAACAATCATTGCTCCTGCTGTCACCCCCGCGTAACTGGCCAGCAGGTCGAAAATATCCATCGTCCGGGTGGCGAAGAGGAACTGACTCCATTCCTCAAGACCAATCAAAACAGCCAGGACCAGGCTCACGATCAGGATGATGCGGTGAACTTTTGGCTGCAGCCACCGTACAAAGGTCAGATTCAGGATCAAGCTCAGAAATCCATATAGGAAAAGGTGTCCGACCTTGTCGCCGTTTGGAAAATCATACAGGCTGCGGATCAGGCGAGGCAGGTGTCCCGTATCCGCACCGACAATCACCGCTACAATAAAAATCGAAAATGCAATTGCCAGCCATTTCATGGTTAAATCAAAAAAGACGCCCTGGCGGGCGTCTCGTGTTCAGGCGGTCTCCGCTTTGGCTTGTTTTTCTTCGCGCCGGGCCTTCCATGCCTCGTAGAAGACCGGTACTACCGAGATCAGAATAATGGCAATGATAACGAATTCAAAGTTCTGCTTGATGAACGGAATGTTTCCGAAAAAATAACCCGCCAGAGTGAACAGAGCCACCCACGACACGCCGCCAACCAGGTTGTAGGTGATGAAGTATCCATAGGACATGCGCCCAATGCCCGCCACGAAGGGCGCAAAGGTCCGCACGATGGGGACGAAGCGAGCCAGGAAAATCGTTTTGCCGCCATGCTTTTCAAAGAAGGCATGTGTGCGGTCAAGATATTCCTTCTTGATCCATTTTATTTCGTAGGCGCGATCGCCAAGCGTGTGGCCGATCCAGTAATTCACGGTGTCGCCGCCGACTGCCGCCACCATCAGCAATCCCAGCAGCAACCAGAGGTTGAGCGAGCCAAGCGCCGCAAAGGTGCCGGCAGCAAAAAGGAGCGAATCGCCGGGCAAGAACGGCGTGACGACAAAGCCCGTCTCCATGAAAATTACGAAGAATAGCAAGCCATACGTCCACATGCCATATTGGAGTATGATGTCGGCCAGATACTTGTCGAGATGCAAGAAAATGTCAATCAGGTGTTGAATCAAAGCCATGGACCCTCCCGGGGGGAAATAGAGTGGTGGGATTATACCTGAGAACCGTCCTGCCGCCCGACTTCGATTCGGCTCAACCAATCCCCCAGCCCCAGAAAAGCTAGGCTGCCAATCGTGGCCGTACCCAAATCCAGGGGACCAACCGGCAGCAACACCCAGTTTTGCCAGACGCCTACATAGTGTCCGACTGCAAATCCAGCCCAGGCCAATACCAAGTACAAGAGTAAACGCCAGAGTTTTCCACCGCGCGCCAGGTGATACAGCGCGCCGAATAGCGAGGCAATCAAAAGACCAAAGAGCAAGGCGGGAATGGTCATTGCACCTCGAATCTAATTCTGGCTACACGCAGATCCTAGAAGATGATCCCACCACCGACGACCTCCTCATCCACATAAAATACAGCAGCCTGGCCAGGGGTGATATCCCGTACTGGCGCTTCAAACTCGACCCCGACCTGCCCGCCGTTTAAAGGCATGACCTGCGCCCAGGCGGGCCGCGCCGTGTAGCGGATCTTCACTTCAGCGCGGAAGGGTGCAGAGGGTGCTTCGCCGCTCAACCAGTTAACACCCCTGGCGGTCAATTCCCTCGAGCCGAGTTCGCTCAGCGCGCCGACGACCAGTATATTGCGCAATGCATCTTTAGAAATAACGTAGAGAGGCACTGGCGAGGCAATGCCCAGTCCCTTGCGCTGGCCGATGGTGTAGCTCGCCAGCCCATTATGCTGGCCTACGACCCGGCCATCCGTTGTGACAATTTCGCCAGGTTTGAGCATCTCTGCTGCGTTCCGCCGGAGGAAAGCGCGATAGTCCTCCCCGGCCAAAAAACACAGATCCTGCGAATCGGGCCGCGAGGCCGTTGGCAGGCCGAACGATTCGGCGATTCGGCGAATCTCAGTCTTGGGATATTCACCGACCGGGAACAAGGCCCGCTTCAACTTCTCCTGCGTCAGTACGTGGAGCACATACGATTGATCCTTGGAAGCGTCCACGGCGCGCAGCAAGGCAAACCGTCCACCGTCCAGAGTCCTCCGTCTAACGTAATGTCCCGTTGCCATAAAGTCCGCGCCCAGGGCGAGCGCGTGGTTCAGGAGAAATTCCCAGCGGATGGAACGATTGCAAACGAGACACGGGTTCGGGGTCGCGCCTGAAGCGTAGCCGTCGAGGAAATATTCCACCACGGTCTTGCGAAACACATCCTTGGCATCCATCACATAAAAGGGAACGTCCAACTTTGCCGCCACCCGCCGCGCCTGCGCCATCGAATCGGGCGTGCAGCAGCGGTTGGAATCTTCCTTACCCGGCTCGGACCACAGTCGCAGCATCATGCCGATCACCTCATAGCCTTGCTGCTTGAGCAGGGCCGCAGCAACGGAGGAGTCCACTCCTCCAGACATGGCAACGACAA
>JAKANW010000844.1 GCA_021823555.1 Chloroflexota bacterium | reverse complement strand
ATTCGTGGCAGACCGCGCAGGTCTGTGAAATCTTGGAACGCGGCTGGTCGGGTGGGGTGATCTCGTGGCTCCCGTGGCAGTCGATACAGACCGGCGCCTGTGTGTTGCCGCTGTTCAACACCTTAACGTGGGCGCTGTCTATGGTCGAGTCGAATTCCTTCTCGTGGCAGGGACGGCAATACTCGTTGATGGGCAGTCCCAGCGCGCGGCGGTTTTCGTAGGGCAGGTTCACGCGCAGGGCCACATACTTGGTAGTCATGTTCCCGCCCAATTCGTCATGGCACTCCAGGCAACTGATCTGCTGCACCTCGCCATGAGGATAGCCGCTGATATTCGGATGGCAGGCCACACACTCCAGTCCCTTTTCTCCATGCACAGAGCGAATGTAGTGGTTATCGTTCACGAACAAGGAGAGCGTGTCGCCATTCTGCAAAACACCCACCAAGTCCGGGTTGGAATGACACATGAGACAGTTGCTGTGAGGCTCCGCATTCGCGGGAACGGGCGGGGTGACGGGAGAAGTCGCTCCCGCTCCCGGCTGGACCCCGGTTGGGGTCGCGGGGGCAGAAGGCGTGGGCGTCGCTGAAGCCGCCGCGACCGCCCCTACGGTCGGGACGGAACGTCCCATCCAAACCAGCAACATGGTCAGGACAATCATCCCCAATAACAAGCGAAATGTGCGCGTTCGATTCACTTTGGTAATCCTCCGTTTAGCCGATGACATGATCCATCACGGTCAAGGCGGAATGTCCGCTCGAAAGGCGTATGATATCTAATAACTCTTTCACTCCATTGGCGGGACGCGGTTCCGATTGAATGACTTGAACTTCCGGGCTTCCCAATCGCAGGTAGATGATGAGCAGACTGGGAAGCAGAGCCAAAATTTGTTTGAGCGAACAGGTTTCGAATTGCTGGGTGACATCTTCATCAAGGATGAGCACAAGCGGGTGGAATATGGCGATTTCGCTCAGCACGTCTGGCCGGGCGCCATCGAACACTTTGGTTTCCGTTGCCTCCGGGTAATCCCTTAAACAGGAAATCAATCCATCCGCCAGGAGGGAGTGAGCAGTCAGTATGGCAATTTTAGATTCCATGATTTGCTCGCATTCTGGTTTTGTGACAAATTTCGCAAAGTATAAAGAGGGAGGGGCATTAATCCAACACTAAGGAAGGTAAATATTATTTTTCACAAGGGTAGTTATTCGCGTAAAAGTCACACCACTACCAGGTAGCACATTACAACCCAAATGGGTAGCGAAAGCAGTTTGCAAATAAACGGAACTCTTCCAAAAGTTGTAAGATGGGATTATGAATCGGAATACCTCCTGAAGTGGAACTTCAGGATTCTAAATTCGCTCATGCAAGAGGCCTAACGAAGCTGTGGCGCGGAATAAAAAACACGGCTGTCTGTTTGAGACAGCCGTGTTTTTTGTGAGCCCAATCAGGCTTGTTCTTTGAGAAGGCCGCTACGCATGGCAAACATGACCGCTTCGGTGCGGTTGTGAGCGTTCAGTTTTTGTAGGATATTCTTGAGGTGATATTTGACGGTGTTTTCGCTGATGGAAATCCGCTTGGAAATTTCCCCGTTGGACAGTCCTTCGGCCACGAGGCGCAGGATGGCGATTTCCCGTTCCGACAGGATTTCGTCGCGGCCGGTATCTTTTTGACGGGCAAGGTCTGCCAGATTTTTCATGACTTTGGAAGCGGCGGTCAATGTGATGGCGGCCTCGCCCCGCTTTAATCCCTCCAGTGCCTGGAGAAAGGTTTGAGAGTTGAGATACTTCAGCAGGTAACCATCTGCCCCGGATTTGACAGCTTCGATAAGATTGCTCTCTTCATCCGAGACAGTAAGCATGACCACTTTGATCTCGGGGTGGTTCGCCTTGATTTGTCTCAGAGCCTCGAGTCCGTTCATGACCGGCATGTGCAGATCGAGTAATACCAGTTCCGGGCTGAGACGGTTTGCCAGTTCCACGGCAGTCTGCCCATCCCCAGCCTGGCCCACCACGGTAAAGCCAGCCGCTCCCAACAAACTGACCAATCCATCCCGAAAAAGGGAATGATCGTCGGCGATCAATACACGCATATTAAGACTCCTTCACCTTCAAGCGCACAGAGATGCAGGTTCCCCTGCCCGGTTCCGATTCGACCTTGAATGTCGCGCCGATGATTTCAGCGCGTTCTCCCATGTTATGAAGGCCAAAATGAGGAGGCCGCCATAGACTGCTCTGCCAGGGATCGAAACCGATCCCATCATCTTCGATATCAAGCGCCAGTTTTTCGTTATCCATCCAGGCGTGGATATGTACCCGCGTGGCAGAGGCGTGTTTGCGAATATTGCTGACCGCCTCTTGGGTAATGCGCAATAGATGCACCTCAGACTCGGGGTCAATATTCAATTGCTCCACTTGCGGGTCGAGTTCGAAATCAACCTGCAGGTTGCCGACGCGATTGCAAAGCGTGGCATATTCTTTTAAATTACTAAACAGGTTGGCGTTGCTTTTGCCAACCACCTTGAGGCCA
>JAKANW010000843.1 GCA_021823555.1 Chloroflexota bacterium | reverse complement strand
GGCCAATCAGCTCCGTAATTGTCGGCTTCAATAAGGCGGTTGACAGCCTGAGCGGCGGCAACGCCATCATGCACGTCACCGACCCGACCGCATCTGATCCGCGCATCCCGGCCCCGGGCGCAGACGGGAAGCGACCCACCACAGCCCTGTATGATGCTGCAACCGGCCTGATCAATACCCTGCCATCCTACCTATGGTGGGCGTTCATCCTGCTGGCTTTCTCCTATCTGGCATCCACCCTCCCCATCTGGCGTTTCGCCCAGCCGGTCAACTATATCGGGTTCTGGATCACGCTGCTGACCATTGGCTTTAGCGCCCTCGGTGCAGTGCTGGCCCCCTTCATCAAACCGGCAGTTGGCGCCTTCGCCCTTGAAGCGGTTAAGCCGCTCTCGTGGGTGCCTGTAGCAGGAAAGGCCTGGCAACCGATCTGGCCGATGCTGTTTGTCACCATCGCCTGCGGCGCCATTTCCGGTTGGCACGCCCTGTTCGGCTCGATCGGTACCGCCCGTCAGTTGGAATACGAGACGGATGCCCTGCCGGTCGGCGGCGGCGCGATGTTCACCGAGAATACGCTGGCCCTGCTCTCGCTGGTAGCCGTTTCCATCGCCGGAACAGGCGGCGGCGCGGGCCGCTTTGCAGCAGGCGTCGGCAGCCTGCTGACGGTGGTCTTCGGCGACGGTTTCAAGCTATTTGGCACAGCGCTTGGCTTCGGCGCTTTTATGGTCATCGTGCTGACCGTGACGCAATTGGTCTTCCGTGTGATGCGCGTCACGCTTTCAGAATGGGCCGGCGAGGTGCTGCCCGCGTTGAAGAACATGCACGTTTCGACCCTCGTTTCAATGTTGCTGACCATACTGCTCGTACTGACCGGAACCTGGGTGTACCTGTGGCAGTTGTTCGGCGCGGCCAACCAGTTGATGGCGGCGCTCAGCCTGCTGATCGTCACTGTCTGGCTAAAACAGCAGAAGAAAAATCCAGCTTACGCGTTGTGGCCCATGCTGTTCATGTACATCACGACACTGGCGGCCACGCTGGTCACAGCCCGCAACCTGTACGTCACCATCGTTCCGATGGGCGGCGCAGAGGCGGCTGGCGCGTGGGCCATGGTGATCATTTCCATCCTGCTCTTCCTTGCCGCGATCTTCATCGGTTGGGATGGCTACCAGGCTTATCAGCGATATGCCAAAGGTAGCGGTGAAGCCCAAAAGAAACCGGCTTCAGCCGCTGCGGATTAGTCTGATCAGCCGTTAAAAAAGAAAAGGGGAGACGTGGAAATCCGCGCCTCCCCATTTCATACGGATCGGCCTGACGATCAGTTCCGTTCACCAACGGCCTGGGCCAGGTTTCGCAGCGCTTCGAAATAGCTCACCGCGTCTGTGTTACGGTGATCCGGGAAAGGAATGTGAATTTCCAGGTTGGGCGTATTCTTGCGCAGACTGAAGCGTGTATAGCTCATTGAAAGTTTTTGCATGGGTGTGGCAAGCTGGTCGAGCGTTGTGGTCGCCAAATCCAGATATCCCCTGGGCGCCATCAATTGCATGTTTTGATAAGGTTTGCTTTCCCAATTGCGTTGCGCCACCTGTTTCAGGGCGGCGCGCCCGCTCCAGGAGTTTGGGTCGGCCAGCTCAAAGTCCAGGTATGGAGGCGTATTGAGAGCCGCGCGAAAGATCAGAATGTCGCGGCGTCCTTGAAAGATGGATAGTATCATCATCCAGAAGACGTCGCGAGGCGCCAGGACCAACAGAATATCCAGCCGCCGAAACGGTCTTTTGGCTTGTGCGATTCCCAGTTCGGCCACGGAAGTGCCAAGCCATCGAAAAGTCGTACGCGGACCGATGGCAGGAAGCCCAGCCTGCATCCATTTGAGCAGAACTTCCCCGCGGCGCAAATTGAAGATCACCCCGAAGGCGAACCAACCCATGATGATAATGATGGCGAGCACCAGGATATATTGAGGATTCATTCTGCACCTTATAGATCGTTCGAGATTGTTGATATGAGTATAATATGAAAAGCAAGGAAGCTCAATCAAGTGGAAAGGCAAACCGCTGGCAGGTCGTCCGGGATTTTCTGTATGGTATGCTCGGAATGGAAATCGCCGAGCATGCCCTCGAAATGCGCGCCAGTTTGGAAAGCCTGTTCATGCTGGGAACAGTCGGCGATATGCTTGGCGTCCCGATCCTGCCGCCATATTACAGCTTGCGCCTGCTTCCTTATGTGATCCCGCAGATCGCAACTTGGAAACGCCGCGTGCTGCGTGAACGCGAATTTACCGACGAGCATGAGTATCACCTTGATGGCCTTTAGATATCATCCAAATCAATTCCAGAAAGGATAATGCGATGAGTCAAGAAAAACCTGAGAAGAAGAGCTTTTGGCAAAATACCAAGGAAATCATCTACGGTATGGCGTCGCACGACATGAGCCGTTACGCCCTGCGAACGCGCGCCAGCATGGAGCACCTGTTCATCCTCATCACGATGGGAGACATGATCGGGGTCCCCATCCTGCCGCCGTATTATA
>JAKANW010000051.1 GCA_021823555.1 Chloroflexota bacterium | reverse complement strand
CAGGCTCCGGCCTGTATAAACATAAACAGACTCATCCCAAGTGTTGATATCGCGCATCATCGGGATGAAGATGCTGAAGACCAGGAAAACATTGACCGCAAACAGGAGGGCAGGCAGGAGAAACTGTCGGTCAAGATATTTTCTAAGGATAATGGCCTGCAAACGCCTGATCACAGGACCTCCTTCTCTTGCGACTGCAAGCTGGAGCGTCTTCGGGAGAGAATGGCAGTCCGCAATCGTCCCAGTCCAAATAAATCCAACAAGGCTGAAACCAATAAGTTGATGCGCGCCAGCGCCGTTGGCGGATGGATGAACAAGGAACGCGTCCAGGCGGCCAGCGCCGGGCCGGGTTGACCGCCATCCAACAGATAGCGCGCGTCCACGCGATAAGCCGCTGCGCGGGCGCGTTGCCCAACGAGTGGAGCAAGTTCGGGCTGGCTGCGCGCCCACTCCAAAATGCGGAAGGCTTCGGCTCCAAACTCGGCGGCGTGGGCACGGTTCTTGGCCGCGACATGATAACGCGCGGCAGACCAGGTCTGGTCCACGTGCACGATCGGCCCCTGTTGGGCCATGCGAATCCACAAATGATGGTCGAGCAAAAAATGGAAAGTAGGGTCGAGGCCGCCTGCTTTTTCAAATGCCGCGCGGCGCATGAAAACCGCAGGCTGGCCGATGATCTGGAAGCACAACAAATCCTCCAGCGCCAGTGATTGGTATTTCAACAGGTTGATGGTCTGACCCTGCCCGTCCACAGCCAGCATGTCACCATAAACCAGGACGGCTGCGGGATATTTCCCGAACGCTTCCAGCGCGGAAGAGACTGCGCCCGGCAGGTAATAATCATCCGAGTTGAGCCAGGCGACGATCTCCCCTTTGGCGCGCGCCATGCCCTTGTTGATGGCCTCCGCCTGGCCTGTATCCTTTTCCGAAACCCAGTAGGCCAAATGCGACTCGTATTTCCTGATAATGTCCACCGAGCCATCGGTCGAGTTGCCGTCAACGACGATATATTCAATATCAGCATAATCCTGATCCAGAACAGAACGCATCGTCTGCTCGAGATAGGCAGCTTGGTTGAAAGAGGGAGTGACAATGGAAACGAGAGCCATAAATTATTGGGCGCGGATACGTCCTATTTAGATTTGTGCAAATCATACAGCACGAACCCATCCCCCTGCGCCGTCACCGTGTATTGCTCCAATATCTTCTTAAGCTCCGGCTGCTTATCGAGCTGTCCGAAAGCCGTGACGAGAAAATAATCGTCGCCTTCCGTGAGCGTGGCGAAGTGCGCGGCGGCGTCCGTGTCCGCGCCGCGGATCTGGGCCAGGTCGGTGTTAATCGGCCATTGGTCAATCTTGCGCCAACCCCACAACATCAGGCGGAACCCATAATCCTGCGTCAAGCCAATCACCTGGGCGTTCTCCGGGATGGCCTTGCCGATCTCGGCCCAGATGGCCGGTTCGTTACGAAAATCCTCGGCAACCAAAACCGAGCGCGCCGCCCAGGATTGATATCCGATCAGCGCCGCGATCACCGCGACGAAAGCCAC
This sequence comes from Chloroflexota bacterium, assembly GCA_021823555.1. The sequence continues at coordinate 9,353 of JAKANW010000051.1, read as the reverse complement.
GCGTCCCGCGACTCGTTGGGCTGCCGCGGCCTCGAAGAGCGGGTTCAACGCTGCGGCCAGTCCCAACGCCACCAGCGGCACAAGTTGAATATGATAATAACTGTGCGTGTACATCTGGAACGGCAGGGTCAGCCCATAAAGCAAATAGCCCATCCACAAACTGATCAGCAGGACGCGTAGGCGCGGCGCCGCCAGCAGAGTCCCTGCCAGGCTGGCAAACAACACTGTCAACCCGAAAAGACTGCCGAGGAAGCCCAGCCAGTTTGAATAAAAGCTGAGGCTGGTGATCAGCTTGAGCAGGTCGAGCGACCAGGCAAAGAAATACTCGGTCGAGCGGCCTGAATGCAGAAAGACATAATACGTCAGCGCGGGGACGATCATCAACACGGCCATCGCCCAGACCTGTTTCGACTTCCAAAAATCCTTGCGAAGCGTGAACAAGACCATGACAATGGCGGCCGCGCCGACGAGGAAGGCAATCACAACCTTGACCAGGGTGGCAAAGCCGAGGAAGATGGCGGCGAGGATGGCCCAACGCCAAGATTCCCTCACCACTTGCCCCTCTCCCAAAGGGAGAAGGGAAAAAGACTCCGACCAACGGTAGAGGAAATAAATCCCAACCACGAAGGCCGAGGTCATCAGCGGGTCAGGTTGAAAGGAGCGGCTGGCCTGCACAGCAAACGGCAAGACCAGGTAATACGCCAATCCCGCCAGGGCAGCCCAGGGCGAAACGGCGCGACGCATCAGGTCAAAGAGCGCGATCCCTGCCAACAGCCAGAACAACGATTCCCAGATGCGCGGAATGGCGTAACTCTCGCCGCCTGTCCAGGTATATGTCCATGCCACCAGCGATTCGATAATGGGCGGCTCGTACTGTCCCACCGAGCGGCGGAAGGAGGAGGTCAGGGCCAGGGTTTGAGGGTCAACGTTGGGAAGCAGGTGGTAGTAGATGTCGCGGGCCACCAAAGCGTTGCGGAGTTGGCGCGAGGGGTGAAAGTCGAGCGGAGGATCCGTCAGGTCGAGCAGGCGCAGAGTCCCGCCGAGGGCGAGGAGAAGGATGAGAAACGGGAGCCAAGTGCGGGAGGAGGAGGGAGGTGTCATGAGGAATGCGTAATCCGTGTTGCGTGTTCCGTGTCTACATGTCTACGTGTTTACTTGCGTACCTGTCTACTTAATCAGAAAAGGGAATTGTAGTCCACTTTTGGGAAGATGGTCAGCTTGCCGCCGACGGTTGCATCCAACACTGCGCGGCCTGCCTTTTGATAGGCGTCGCGGGCCAGGGTGTAGCCAATCTCGGAGGTGTCGAGGTCGGGCAACTGCCAGCGGAAGCCTCTGCCGAAGTAGCGCGGGTCGAAGTGGTTGGGGTCGTCCCCCGTCGAGACGACAGTCTTGTTGGCATCGCCTTTGCTGGTGAAGTTGTGATCCACGCCGATCAGGACAACCTGCTCGAAGCCCATGTAGAAGGCCAATTGCAAGGTCACGTTGGTGACGGTGGCGCCTTCCCAGACGCGGCGGGTCAGATCGTAGGCAAACTGCGGACCGGTGTAAGTGGTGTAGAGAAAAATCATATCTTCGGGCAGGCGCTGGAAGTGACGGTTGGAATGCCAGGCAAGGAACTTGGGGATCGGCAGGGTGGCGATCTCACCGGCGCATTGCTCGATGACGAGATCGTTGATGGAAGCGAAGTAGGTGGTGGTGAAGCCCAGCTCTGGGAACAGCAGATAGATGCGGTTCATCCCGAAGGTGTATTCGTTTTTGAGTTTGGTCAGGTCGGTCTGCTTGAGGCTGGGACCGTTGCCAATGATGAAACAGCGCTGGCCCTGATGGATGTTGTAGTGCTCGTACATGCGGAGGCGGCTCTTCCGCCGCCAGGGATGCAGGTAGGCGTCCGGCACTTGCGGCAAACGGCGGATGGCGTCGTAGGTGTTTTTGACGGTTTGCAGGAGGGGAGCAGGGGTGAGGCGTTTGAGGGTTTGTTTCATTTGAGTCCAGAGGAAAGATGAAAGAGGAAAGAATTTATTCTGTGCGCAATCGCGTTGCTGCAATAGCATCTTTGAGTTCGGGTAGAACGCCGAGTTGCTGCCATAGCCACAGTCGGTCGGAGATGTCCCATATTTCCGCGATCTTTCCGTCTGCGATACGGAATATATTGATCCCAGAATAGGTCACTTGTTTATGGGTCGCAGGGAGACCCGAGTATTCGCCCTCGTGAGTGCCAAAGAATGTCCAGCAGACCATCACTCGGTCACCCTCGGCGATCATTTCATCAACAGTCATTCGCCAATCGACAGACCAGACTTGAGTGAGCCATTCATAGGCAGCCTTCTCACTTTGGGGTGTGGATTCAACAACTTGCGGCGTGATGGAGGCGTGTTGGATTGTGTGAAAACGAAAAGTGGGCGCGTAAATCTCATCGCATACATCGGAATTGTATGGAGCATCTTCAAAATAGCGTCGAACCAAAAGTTTATTTTCCTCAATTGACATGAGACTTTTACTCTGTACTCAACCTCGCCGTCGCGCCTCCATCCACCGCCAGCGCCTGACCCGTCATGAAGGGGATTGCTCATTGTCCGCGAGGAAGTAGATGGTTGTGGGCGATCTCGGCGGGCTGGCCCACCTTGCCACTAACAGTCTGTCACTCAACTTTGCGAAAGTTTTTCTTCAATGGTTTTGACGAATTTTTCGGCGGATTTCAAAACTTCAACAGCTTGTTCTTCCGTGATCACCCTGGACTTTTGATAATCCCCAGCCTGCCGCATGTCAAACGCATGGTGGAGAATCCTGCTCATCTCTTTCGGAAATATTCCCTGGCGGATAAATAATTCATCAAACTTGGCAAGGACGCCTGAGTGTTTGCTCGGCTCCACGTCTGCGGTCACGAGCAGGGCCAATGCGGCATAAGAGACCGCATAATAGGCGCGATTGACAACGCTTACCGGGCTGCCCTCATTCTCATTCAGCAGTTGTGCGTCCCGCAGCATTTCCCTCGCCGATTCAAGCCGATATTGGATGAGGTCTTTCTTGTATGACCTTCCCTGCGTCATACCGCGATCCCCTCTCGCTTGATATTTTGATAAAAAGGCAGGAAAGCAAAACGCTTCATCTGTTCTTTCGTGTCGGGGATAACGGAAATGAACTTGCCCGCGTCGAAACCCACATCCCAGGCAATATCAGAGGCAAGTCTCATCGTAGTAGCGTTGATAACGGGAAGGACGACAAGCAGATCAATGTCAGACTCTTTGGTCGCATCGCCGCGCGCTTGTGAGCCGAACATAATGACTTTGACGGGCTGTCCCAATTCCCTGGTCAAGCGAATGCGGACTTCCTTCGCAAGTTTTAGAGCGCGTACTCTGGGACGTAATTTTTTCATAATCCAATTATAACTTCTTTGATGGGCAAAACCTATTCCGTGCTCAACCTCGCTGTCGCACCGCCATCCACCACGAGCGCCTGACCCGTCATGAACGAGGACTGTTCGTTATCGGCCAGGAAGTAGATGGCGTGGGCGATCTCGGCGGGCTGGCCGATTTTACCGCTGACGGTCTTGCGAGCCAGGTTGTCGAGGCGTTCCTCTATCTTTGTCCCGCTTAGGTGGCCGCGGCTCAGTCCGGCGCGCAGCATGGGCGTATCCACCGCGCCGGGCAAGATAGCGTTGACGCGGATATTATCGGGCGCGAACTCAATCGCCATGGCACGTGTCAACGCCAGCAATCCGCCCTTGGAGGCGGCGTAGGCGGCAATGTTGGCAGAGGTCTGAATAGCATGGACGGAAGAGACATTGACCACCGCCGCTCCGCCCTGGGCCTTGAGCAATGGGTAGGCCAGCTTGACTCCCAGGAAGACCGAGCGCAAGTTGGCGGCCATGACCGCGTCCCACTCTTCGACGGTGGTTTCCAGCAGCGGTTTGGCGATCTGCATGGCAGCGTTGTTGACCAGAGCGTCGAGGCTTGTGGTGAAGGCATGTGCCTGCTCGAAGATGGAGTGCATGTCTTCCGGGCGGGCAATGTCGGACTGGATGAAAAGGCCGTTTTGCGGGAACCCTTCGACTTCGCTCACATCGTCCCGATGCTCTTTCGGGAGGGCGAAGGGATTGCGGTCCACGCCGATCACCTGCCAGCCTTTTTGGGTAAAGAGAGCAACGGTTGCACGGCCGATCCCCCCTGCCGCGCCGGTGATGAGAATGGTTTTAGTCATGGTTTAAGGTTCCAGGTTTGAAAGTTGAAAGGTTGAAGGTCGACTGAAAACTGATCACTGACCACTGGTCACTGAATACTGCATCCCCAACCCCTCGACCAGATTCCTGATCGTATTCCAGTGAATGCGCTCCCAGGCTGTGGGGCTGGAGTTGGAGTTGTGCGGGGCGAGCAGAACGTTGTCCATCTTCAAGAGCGGACTTTCTTTGGGCAATGGCTCAAATTCAAACACGTCCAGGGCCGCGCCTGCGATACGGCCTGATTGCAATGCAGTGATCAGCGCTTTCTCCTCGACGATGGGGCCGCGAGCGGTGTTGATCAGCACGGCGGTCGGCTTCATCAGCGCGAAGGTATCAGCGTTCATCAGGTGATGGGAGCTGGGATTGAGGTCGCAGTTGATGGAGACGAAATCCGAATTTAACAGCAACGTTTTGAGATCGGTCATCTCGATGCTCGACTCGCTGATGAAGACATGGTCAATGTCCACGATGTCGGTGCCGTAAACTTTCATGCCGAAGGCTCGCGCACGGCGAGTCACGGCCTTACCGATGTTACCCACGCCGACCACGCCGAGGGTGCATTCGCTCAGCGCGCGGCCGGGGATCTTTTTCCATTCGCCACGCTTCATAGCCATGTCCATCCACGGGCCGCGGCGGGCAAAGGCCAGCAGGTAGCCGAGCACCGTGTCCGCCACGGGAGTGGTGAAGGCATTCGGGGTGCGGCCCAATTTAATTCCATAACGGGAACAGGCTGAGGCGTCGATGGAGTCGACCCCGGTCCCCCACTTGGAAATGACTTTTAAACGGGGAGCACAGGCGGCGATGACGCGCTCGGTGTAACGGTCATCCCCACAAATGGCGCCGTCGAATTGACCGGCATATTTCAACAGGTCGGCTTCTTCCATTCGTTCCTGCACGTCGGGCACGATCAAGCCAAGACCGTATTTCTCGAAGACGGGTCGGAAGCGTTCGAGAAAGGGAATCATGTAGGGGGCAGTGAGCAAAACAGTCGGCATTTATTTCTCGCAAGGATTGGGAACGGTCGTGAAATTGAACAGATCCGGCACCGGCGAATCATAGCTGACATCTTTGAGCATATCATACTTCCCGCCGAAGTAGGCGTCGAACACCAGGCGGAAGGTGTTGACGGGTGTGATGGTCGGGTAGAGCTGGTCGGTATGGCCGGGCAGGTAGTAGGCGTTGAAGATCATAAAGTGCTGCGGGTTCGGCTGGACCCACGGGCCATGATCGCCCTGCAAAATGATGACCGGCGGCGTGGGAGAATTCTTGATCAGGATATCCACCGCGTCCAGGATGCGCTGGTTAAGATAAGGCAGTTCATTCGTATACCCTTTGGCATACAGGTCGGAAGGATAAATGCGCTGTTCGTTCCAATAATCGTCGGGATTGGTCGGCTCGCCGTGCGGGCCGAATACAAATGGCGGGTGCGGCGCGAGCACGTGGATGTAGGCAAAGGTCGGGGCGGGATCCGCCGCCAGCTGGTTCATGCTGTTAAAGTCAAACTCAAACCGGTCGCGGTAATTTTGCGCCATGATTGCATCGGGGTCGAGCCATCCCAAATCCTGCAAGCGCCGCGCCAACGTGGTTTGCAGGTACAAGCCCTCGAACTCGGTCATGCCCGAGGAAAGCGGCGGCGGCGAGAGGAACTCGTCGGCGTCGGTCAACTCCATCCAGGCAAAGCCGTTGGCAAAGTTCACGATCTTATAACCCAAGCTCTCGAAGTTCGCCCGCGCCGCGCTGTGCTTCAACGAATCCCACAAGGTCGTGCGGTCAATGTTATCGGGCGTGAACTCGTGGTCCAGTCCCTGCAAATACGACATGTTGAGCGACGAAGCCAGTGAAAGCTCGGTACGCCCATAATTGCTCTGGCCGCAGCCGGCCACGTAAAACCCGCGCTGCTGGAGCGCCTGGATAAACCCGCTGTTATCGAAGCCATAGGCTTCCTGGAGCAGGTCCTGGCGTGCATACGAATCCAGGATGAAATAATAGACATCGGGTGGATCCTGCGGTTTGACCAGGCCAGGCTCGACTGGTGCGTTGTCTGCGGGAAGCGCCCCCTTGCGCTTCGGCGCGGGACCGAAATTTGTCCCCGCCAAAGCAGCGATCACCAACCCCAGGGCGATCACGTTAAACCCCCAAGCTGACGAGGCAAACGCGGCCTTGGGCCGCGTCACCCACCAGACGGCGAGCACCGCTAAAACACCCCCGCTCGACAGCGTCCACGGCGTGAGATTTATTTTGGGGAACTGCTCGATCAGCAGGTTATAAGCGTGTCCATAAGAGAAAAACAGCGCCATCAGTAAAGTGGACAAAAACGCGGCGCGGTGCCAATCCCGCAATAGCAGGCGCAGCAGCAAATACAGGAGGCTTGCCGCAGCGACCGTGACCAACAACGGACGCAGGGCTGCGCTGGCCTGCACCTGTCCGATATTTTCGGACAGCAGGGCCAACACAGGATAGGCGCTAAACACGATGGGATACCAGGGCACGGAAAGCAGGCGTCCTGTAATGGTTTTTATTCGATTCCAGTGATTCATTTTCGACTTTGTTTGCTCAGGAGGAAATCAGCGATGGCGAAATCCAATTCTTCGTCAATGTCCCAGGCTTCTTCGGCAGGGATCTCGAACATCAGCGGGCTGGAGCCGATGCGATGGCGGCGCTGGACCAAATTCTGGCGCGTAAAAAGATACAGGCAGGAATTCTCCTCGTAGACCGGCGGCAAATCCTGGGTCTGGATCAGTTCGAGCGGATTGTGGTTGATGGCGCGGCCATCCTGGAAATACAGGCGCGTTTGCAAACGCGTCACTGAAAAGAGCGAATCATATTTGGGGTAGTCCTCGAAAAAGGTTTGAATGCAGCGCGCGATGGTCCCCGCTTTGAGCAGCGGATTGGTGCTGTGTGTTTGAAGGTAAAAATCTGCTTCGGCTTGCGCGGTATCGTGCAGGAGGATGTCGTTCATCGGCACATCATCGGCGCGCAAAGCTTCGGGGCGCCGGATGATCTTCACCTGCGGGAAATGCTGGCGCAGGCCATCCATCACCGGCTCGGAATCGGTATCCACCATCACGGTCTCGATCTCAGGCACAGCCAACAGGGTCTCGATGATGTGATGAAATAACGGCTTTCCCGCCAGCAGGCGGTAATTCTTGCCAGGCACGCGCTGGCTGTGATGACGCATGGGAACGAGGGCGGCGAGGCGCGTCATTATTTTAATCCCAAACTTTGGCGCGCCGAGATGCGGAAACTTTTACAAACGTTCCAGGAATTCTTCGCAATTTCCAAATCTGCCGATGCTCCCGGATAGCGAAATTCCACCGCATAATCCGTGAGCAAACGCAATTCCTGTTCATAGGAGGACCAAAGCGGCTCAACCGGCAAGGTTAGTTCCAGCAAATAAGTTAAATCGTGAACCTTTTTAAAATAAATCTCCGCCTCGATCAGGCGCGCCTTAAGATATTTCTCCACACATTGCTGCGCGAAGAAACATGCCGCGTCATAGTTCGGATTCTTGCGGGCGCGGATTTCGCGCTGTAAAGAAGTCCAATCCTGTTTGGCTTTATCAACCCATTCACGCGTCAACGGCTTCATAAAGCACCTTGCCCCTTTCAGTAATTTCACGCAAAAAGAAGTCCCCCATTTGAAGCCGCTTCTTGATCTCGCTGGGCTTACGCACCATAATATCTGTAGGGAACTTCGGCCTTGTAGCCATCCAAATTTCAGTGGCCTTTTCCGGATTGCGGCCCTTGAACGGCATGATTACCAAAATATCCACGTCCGAATCCAGGGTTGGCGTGCCATACGCATACGAGCCGAACAAGATAATCTTATATGGATTAAACTTTTCGGCAATCTGGCGGGCAAATTGCGAAATGGCCTCTTGCGTTACTTTTTTCATTTTATGCCTGCGGTAATTTTAGCATGGGAATGAATATGGTGAATTTCGTGTTGTGTTGATTATACCGAATTCCCCTCCTCCAAAAGAAAACACTGGGAATGATTCGCCTGTATAATACGACCGTTCCCCCACTCACTGCCAGAAGTTGAGTGACCACAAACATGAAGAAAAACATGTTTCTCTTCTATTTCTCCATCAGCCTCGCCGTTTGTTCGAGCGCGCTCTATCACTTTAGCCAGAAAGAGACGCCCTCCGGAGTTAATCCGGCCGTTTCGATCATGGTGACTTACTTCGTTGCATTCTTTCTGACCCTGCTTTTATCCTTCTTTATCCCATCAGAGGGCGGGATTTTCGCTGAAGTCCGCCAATTGAACTGGGCCAGTTACCTGCTGGCTTTTTCCATCGTTGGGTTGGAAGTCGGTTTCCTGCTGGTCTATCGCTCGGGCTGGAATATCGGCCTGGCCGCGGTGTTGGTCAACGTGGTGGCGTCGCTCATTCTTGTCCCTGTGGCGATCTTTGTATTCAAGGATAAATTGAACTGGGTCAATATTATTGGGATTTTGGTCTGCCTGGCCGGGTTGGTGATGTTAAATTGGAAGCAATAAATTGAGATTGTGTAAATTCGCAATTCGACTGCAAATTTACACAAATCATGCTTGATGTTTGGAGATTACAGTAAATGGAATTATTTGCTCGTTTCAAATCCGCCGCCCGCATCCTCCTCAAGGGCGACCCAAAAAAGAAAAGCCGCAATCCCATCCCCGCCATCACGGACGAGGAAGTGACGGAGATCAAGCAATTCTTCCCGCGCGAAAAATTCTTCATCTTCGGCCACGCCCGCTCCGGGACCACACTGCTCATGCGCCTGGCTCGCCTGCACCCGGAAGTTCACTGTAACTATCAGGCGCACTTCTTCACGCGCCAGCCACTACTCAAATCCCTGGTGGATACGCCCGAAGCGGAAGAGTGGCTGGCGCGCAAATCCAACCGCTGGAATCAGGGACGCGACCTTTCCCCCCTCGTCCTGCGCGCCGCGGCGGACCTCATCATGGAACGCGATGCAGCCCGCGTAGGGAAAATGATCGTCGGGGACAAGAGCCCCTCGTCCACGATCCACGGACAAGCTGTGCGCGGCCTCCACGCGGTCTACCCCGACGCGAAACTGGTCTACATCGTCCGCGATGGGCGCGACGTGCTGGTCTCGGAACGCTTCCGCAACTTCGTGGAAGAATCGAAATTCCT
>JAKANW010000050.1 GCA_021823555.1 Chloroflexota bacterium | reverse complement strand
CATCCATCTCCCCAGACGACCCGCAATTCAAAGCCAATCAAGAACACCACCTTGCCCTCGCCGCAGACTTGCGCGAGCGGCTCAAGCACGCGCAGCAGGGCGGCGGCCCGCGCAGCCGCAAGCGGCAGGAAGAACAGGGCAAGCTCTTCGTGCGCGACCGCATCGAGCGCCTGCTCGACCCTGGCTCCCCTTTCCTCGAACTCTCGGCCCTTGCGGCTTTGGGCATGTATCATAACGAGGCACACGGCGCGGGCATCGTCACGGGCATCGGTCGCGTGAGCGGACGGGAAGTCCTGATCGTCGCCAACGATGCCACGGTCAAGGGCGGCTCGTACTTTCCGATGACGGTCAAGAAGCATCTGCGCGCCCAACAGATCGCCGAAGAGAATCATCTGCCCTGCCTGTACCTCGTCGATTCGGGCGGCGCGTTTTTGCCGTTGCAGGACGAAGTCTTTCCCGATGTCAATCATTTCGGGCGCATCTTCTACAACCAGGCGCGCATGTCCGCCAAAAAGATTCCGCAGATCGCGGCAGTGATGGGCAGTTGCACGGCGGGCGGCGCGTACGTGCCGGCCATGAGCGACGAGGCGGTCATCGTCAAAGGCACGGGCACCATCTTTTTGGGCGGGCCGCCGCTGGTTAAGGCCGCGACAGGTGAGGACGTTTCCGCGGAAGCCCTTGGCGGTGCGGACGTACATACCCGGCTTAGCGGAGTGGCGGATCACTTCGCCGAGGACGATGACCACGCGCTACAAATTCTGCGCGACATCGTTGAAACGCTTCCCAGACCGTCGACCGTAGACGGTAGACCGTCATGGTCCACGGTCAACGGTCCATGGTCAGCACCAGAAGAGCCGCTTTATCCCGCTGAAGAAATCTATGGCATCCTGCCCAGCACATTTCGAGCATCTTATGACGTTCACGAGATCATTGCGCGATTGGTAGATGGAAGCAAGTTCCGTGAGTTCAAGGCGCGCTACGGCACGACTCTGGTCTGCGGGTTTGCGCGCATTCACGGATATTCAGTCGGCATCATCGCCAACAATGGCGTGCTGTTCAGCGAGTCCGCGCTCAAGGCGACTCACTTCATCGAGTTGTGCGACCAGCGCGGCATCCCGCTGCTGTTCCTGCAAAACATCACCGGCTTCATGGTGGGACGCGAGTACGAGGCGGGCGGCATCGCCAAAGACGGCGCCAAGATGGTGCACGCCGTTGCCACCACCCGCGTCCCCAAGCTGACCGTCGTCATCGGCGGCTCGTTCGGCGCGGGCAACTACGCCATGAGCGGACGCGCCTACGGCTCGCGCTTCCTGTGGATGTGGCCGAATGCGCGCATCTCCGTCATGGGCGGGGAGCAGGCTGCGAATGTGTTACTCACCATTAAGCAGGAGCAGTTGCAAAGAGAAGGAAATCCTTTGCTCACGAATGATGAAGCGGAGGAATTCAAACGCCCCATTCTCGAAAAATATGAGAGCGAAGGCAATCCTTATCACTCAACTGCGCGTCTTTGGGACGATGGCGTGATTGATCCAGTGGATATACGTCAAGTTTTGGGATTGGCGTTGTCGGTAGTGTTGAATTCGCCGGTGGAAGAAAATAGTTTTGGCGTGTTTAGAATGTGAATCAAAATGTCATTGCGAGGGCGGTGGTTGAGTAGGGCGAAGCCCGTACCGAAACCCCGCCCGAAGCAATCCCAACTGATCTTCAAGAATAAGACTTGGATGTGAGTTGGGATTGCCACGCCGCCTCGGTCTCGACACTTGCACCAGCACGCAAGTGCAGGTGTACGCCGCTTCGTGGCACTCGACCATCGGCGGCTCGCAATGACATCCTGAATATCTGAAAATAGGATTCGGACATGAATTTTGAAAAATCATCCTCCACCCCTCACCACTTCCTCTCCCAACTTGCCGGCAATTGGACCGGCATATCCAAACTTTGGCTTGAACCGGGAAAGCTCGCCGGTGAGTCACCCATCGTGGGGACGATCCAATTGCTGCTGGACGGCCGCTTTGCGTTGTATCTCTACCAAAGCGTCATCGAAGGCGAACCCCAGCACGGCATGTTCACCTTCGGCTTCAACACCACGCTGGAACGCTACGAAGCCAGTTGGGTGGACACCTTCCACAACAACACGGCCATCATGTTCTGCGTCGGCGCGGCCAGCCAGGACGGCTTCTCCGTCATTGGGCAGTATCCCGATCCCAGCGGCGGCCCGGACTGGAGCTGGCGCACGGAAGTTGCCTTAAGCGGCGACGAATTGGTCATCACAGCCTATAGCATCAGTCCTGAGGGGGAGGAGGCCAGGGCGGTGGAGACGCGTTTGAGGCGGAGCAAATAACGGGGCGGTCGGATGCGGTTCCGGTTCATAAGACAATGGACAGTCATTGGGCTGTCCGTTGTCTTTTGTGATCGCTACCAGTTTTGCCTGGTCGCGGGGGAATGGTTGGTGATCGTCTGGCCGTCGTCTTCCACCGGCTCGAAGGCCGACTGGATGGCAACCCGTCCCGGCCCGGCCAGTCGCAGCCATAGGTATCGTTGGATATAGGACATCCACAGGTTCCAGCCGCTGTTGGGGTGCTCAAAATGCAATTGCATGTTGACGGTCGGGTCTTTGAAGATCAGCGCGGTGGGCTTGATCAGGATGGATTGCCCCGCCGCCAACTGGCGGACGAATACGTTGCCCGAAGCATGCAGCAGCAACAGCCCCGGCATCTTGCCCGCCGAGAAGCGGTCCAGGGTCGCGCCAATGGGATAGTGGGTCTCGGTCTCATCGCCGTTCTTGGTGCTGAACCAGATGTTGGCATTGACCCAACTGTAGTCCACCTGGCTGGTGGCGGCCAGCATGAAATGTTCGCGCACATCCACAGCCTGGCCGGGTTGGAGCGGCAGGGCCAGCAATTCACCGGGCAGGTCGCGCGAGAAGGCAATGTGACCCGGCCCCGCGGCCTGCGTCATGAAAATGGGCATGCCTGCAAACGCCCGTTTCCACGCGCCTTTCATGGACATCATGCTGATGTTGACGGAATTTTCCTTCCACAACAAGACGTGATGGGCAAAGTAAACGCTGTCGCCTTGCGCCAGGTTGAAGTCCGCCACCGGGACGTACAGCCCTTCGATCTGGCAGGACGAGTTGCCGATCTGGAGTTTGGCCATGTCCTTGCGGCCTGGTAGCTCGATCCAGCCGGTGGGCGTGACGATCTCCTTGACGTTGATGGTCGCGCCGCAGGCCGGGCAGCTCAACGCAGCGCCGTCTGAAACCGCGCCGCACCAGTTGCAGGTATACGTCCGCCCGGAGACGGGAGCAGAAGGGGTCGCGCTCATGTCGGCTCCTATTCCGTGGAGTGGTGAACGTACATGGATTGAATGCCGACCCGTCCCGGCCCGATCATCTGCGCCAGGCTCATGGCTGAGCCGCCGAACAGGCCGGTGGTCAACTGCTGCATCTGAACGTTCATCTGGACGGTGGAGTCTTTGTAAAGGAACGCGCCCGGCTCCACCAGGATCGACTCGCCCGGTTTGAGCGTGCGCTCGAAGACGTTGCCATAGCCATGCAGGATCAGCAGCCCGGACTGGTCCGTGGTCACGAAACGATCCATGTACATGCCCTGTCCGCCGAACAGGATGTTGCGCAGTCCCTTGATGCGCTGGAAGGAATACGTAATATTTTTGGAAGCCAGCAGGAAGGCATGCTCGCGCACGTCCAGTTCCATGCCGGGATGAAGCGGGAGCACCACCAGTTCACCGGTGGCGTCGCGTGAGAAGGCCACCCTGCCCGGCCCCTGCGCCACGCTGATGATGAACGGCATGCCGGCCAACATACGTTTCATGCCGCCCGGCAATTGAAGCACCGACATCGGGACAGACGGATCCTTCCACAACATAACGTGGTGCTCGAAATAAACTCCGTCGCCCTGCGCCAGGTTGATCTCGGCGACCGGCACGATCTCGCCTTCCACCTGGCAGGTGCTGTTATAAAAGTGGAACTCGGTCATATCCTTGAGGCGCGGGGCTTCGCGCCAGCCCGACTCGCTGACAACATCTGCCAGGTCGAGGGGCGCGCCGCAAAACTGGCACGAGAGGGCCGTCTTGAGATTCATGCCCTGACACCAATTGCACTTCAGGCGCTCTATTGCATCTGTAACATTTTGTGCTGGCTGAACCATGTTTTCTATTCCTTTCAAACCGTTATTAAGATGACTTACAAGATGGTATCTCGCCAATATTAAAACCTAATGAAATACGAGATAGTTCCTTGGGGGGATACAACCTTGCCATCCAAATTGTCTTGCTCACCTTTTGCAAAATAGCGTAAACTTGGCTCATGACAGCGCATCGCCCGTTCAACAAAATCCTGGTGGCAAACCGCGGTGAGATCGCCATCCGCATTATGCGCGCCTGCCAGGAACTCGGCATCCCAACCGTGGCGGTGTACTCCGAAGCGGATAAGGATGCCCTGCATGTTCAGTTCGCTGATGAGGCCGTGCTGCTGGGCGAGGCCGCGCCGCGCGAATCCTATTTGAATGTGGATAAACTGATCCATGCCGCGCGGCAAACGAACGCGGACGCGATCCATCCGGGCTACGGCTTCCTCTCGGAGAACGCTTCCTTCGCCGCCGCAGTTGCCTCCGCCAAACTGACCTTTATCGGCCCCTCAGCGGATTCCATCCGCGCCATGGGCGACAAAGCCGAGTCGAAGATCACGATGAAGAGGGCTGGCGTCCCGACCGTGCCCGGCTTTGAAGGGCTTGAGTCATACGAGGATTTCAGGCAGGCTGCCAGCGAGATCGGTTACCCAGTGCTGGTCAAGGCTGCGGCGGGCGGCGGGGGCAAGGGTATGCGCGTGGTCGAAGGAGAAGCCGATTTGGCAGAAGCAATTCAAGGGGCGAGGAGGGAAGCGCTGAACGCGTTCGAGGATGAACGCCTGCTGGTCGAAAAGTACCTGCCGGACGCGCACCACATCGAATTCCAGGTGCTCGGCGACCAGCATGGGAATCTTGTCCATTTGTTCGAGCGCGAATGCTCGGTGCAGAGACGTCACCAAAAGATCATCGAAGAGACGCCTTCGCCGCTGCTCTCGCCGGAGCTGCGCTGGCAAATGGGCGAGGCCGCAGTAAAGGCCGCACGTGCGGTAGATTACTTTAACGCCGGAACCGTCGAGTTCATCTTTGATCCAACGCTTTCCCGTTTCTACTTTCTTGAAATGAATACACGCTTACAGGTCGAACATCCCGTCACCGAGCTGGTTGTCGGACTCGATCTCGTTCAATGGCAAATCCGCATCGCGGCGGGAGAGAAGTTCCCGTTCAGCCAAAGCGACTTCAGCCAACGCGGGCACGCCATCGAGTGCCGCGTCTACGCCGAAGACCCCGCCGACAGATTCCTGCCGAGCACGGGCAAATTGCTGCAATTCATCGAGCCGCGCGGCCTCGGCATCCGCGTGGACTCGGGCTTCCTGGCCGGCAAGGATGTGACGCATTTCTACGACCCGCTGCTGGCAAAGTTGATCGTCCATGCTGAAAACCGGGAAACGGCCATCCAACGTATGCAGGCCGCTTTGCGCGGGTTTGTGGTACATGGTGTAACCACCAACATTGATTTCATGCAAGCCCTGTTGGCGCACGAGGATTTTAAAAATGGCAAAGTTACCACGCACTGGGTGGAGACAAAGTTTGATTGGCGGCCTGCCAAGCTAACATTCGAGGCGCTGGTCGCGGCATCCTTGGCGGATTTCAGCGTGTCAAGTGTCGGGTCCCAGGTGTCAAGCGCTGATGAACCTGATCCGTATAATCCGTGGAAAGCAGTAAGCGGGTTTCGTAACTGATGAAATCAACTTTGGACAACACCGCTCTTGAATTAACCCTGCATGGCAAAGGTTATCTTGCGACCATTGGAAGCAAAACAGTTTCCGTTGAAGTCCTTCGTTCGGAAAATGGGAAATTGGACATGCTCCTTGACGGACAGCGCGTGACGGCCTACATCTCTTCCCACGGCGCGAAACGCTGGGTGACGGTCAACGGGCAGACCTTTGCGCTGACCAAATCGTCCGGAGCGAAGCGGGATACGGCAGGTCATGCTCACGCCGGGGAAATGACTGCGCCCATGCCGGGCCAGGTGCGCGCCGTGAATGTCAGTGAGGGTGAGTTTGTGACCAAGGGACAGACCCTGCTCGTGCTGGAAGCGATGAAGATGGAGATCCGCGTCCAGGCGCCAATGGATGGGATCGTTGTTGAGCTAAAAGTCGAGGTTGGCCAGACCGTTGAACGAGAGCAAATTTTGGTGAAGATGAAAAATAGTTAATGGATCATGGTTAATGGATTCTCCATTAACCATCTCCAAAGGAGAAGTCATGCCCGGAAAATATTTTGACGAACTCGAGGTCGGGATGAAGTTCAAGCATGGCGGACGCACCGTCACCGAGATGGATAACGTTCTTTTCTCCGCGCTGACGATGAACACGCAGCCGTTGCATGTCAACGAAGATTTTGCCTCCAAGACCGAGTTCGGTCAGCGCTTGGTCAACGGCGTTTTCACGTTCGGACTGGTGGTCGGCCTGACCGTGGCTGACCTGACCGAAGGCACCATCGTTGCCAATCTCGGCTACGACAAGGTCGTGCATCCGAATCCCGTTTTCCACGGCGATACGGTCTATGCCGAAAGCGAGATCATCGAGAAACGCGAGTCGAAGTCGCGGCCTGAGGTGGGGATTGTACGTATCAAGTGCTGGGGAAAGAAGCCAGACGGTACAATTGTGGTCGAGTTCGAGAGAACAGCGATGTTTTTGAAGAAACCACAATAACACGTCGTTGCGAGGAGCGAAGCGACGAAGCAATCTCCTGTTGGATGAGGGGGTTGCTTCCCGCAGGTCGCAACGACATCTAGGAGAGCATATGCACTCCCGACGCGCACTTTTATACATGCCCGGCGATGACCGCCGCAAGATCGAAAAAGCTGCCATCCTCGGCGTGGACAGCATCTGCATGGATTTGGAAGACGGTACTGCTGTAGATAAGAAATCCGCGGCGCGCGCCGTCATTGCCCAGGCGCTGCGCGAACTGGATTTCGGCAGGTCGGAACGCTGCATCCGCATCAACAGCGTCGGTTCGGGTTGGGAGAAAGAGGACCTGGCCGCCGCGCTGGCCGCTCGCCCGGATACCATTGTCGTGCCGAAGGTGGAAGCGGCGCAGCAGGTGGCCTGGGTCAGCGGGCAGATCGAATCCTACGAACTCGCCCACGGACTGTCGCTGGGAGGCATCCGCCTGTTAATCGGCGTGGAGACCGCCAAGGGGATTCTGAATCTCAAGGAAATTGCCGGCGCGGACAAACGGCTGGATGCGATCATCTTCGGCGGCGAGGATTTTGCCGCCAGCATCGGCGCGACGCGCACCCAAGAGGCGGTCGAGTTGTTGTATGCACGGGAGGCCGTCGTCACGGCTTGCGCGGCCTTCAACCTCCAGGCGATTGACATCGTGGCAATTGACTTCAAAGACATCGAAGCCCTGCGCGCCGAAGCGGAGTTCGGGGCGCGGCTGGGATTCGTCGGCAAGCAGATCATCCACCCGGCGCAGGTCGAGCCGGTGCAAAGCGCGTTCACGCCAAGCAACGAAGCCATCGCCTACGCCAGGCGCGTGGTCGAGACGTTCGAGGCCAGTCAAAAAGCAGGCAGGGGCGCGTATGCGCTGGATGGCAAGATGATTGACATGCCGCTGCTCAAGAACGCGCAAAAAGTTTTGGAGCGCGCCAAAGCAGCCGGCAAATTGTAGAGTTTATTCCATTAGGAGATCCATGAAACCATCCCTCTTTCAAATGGCCGTTATGAACGTGGAAAAAGGTGAAGAAGTCGTTGGCGGGTGGGCAACAGCCCACATTCCAAAAGTTGGCATTTACAAACTTCTCGCCAAAAAGCGCAAGGATGGCGTCATCGAATGGGCGCATTTCGTCCAGCGCGATAACGGATTGAAAGAAAAGGTTTATCGTGGCGAGGTCGAGAGCCGCGAAAAACTCGATGAGGTTCTCGAGATCATGAACCGTAACTTGAAGCGGGTATTCGGTGTGATCATGCAACAAGCCGATTACGACATGTATACCGTTGACGGCAAGCAGTCTCCGCCGGAAATTCAATAACTTTGT
Source organism: Chloroflexota bacterium (assembly GCA_021823555.1). The sequence goes on along the minus strand of JAKANW010000050.1, from coordinate 2,776 downwards.
AGCTACATAAAGGACATCAATTGCCTTCCATTCTCTACGGTCTCCTGGCCGCGCTCGGTTGGGGCGCGGCAGATTTCTCAGGCGGGCTGGCCAGCAAAGGCTCCAGCCCGCATCGCGTCATCCTGTTGGGGGAGGTCGTGGGATTGACGGTCTTGCTCATCCCGGCGCTGATTACACACGAACCGCCCCCGCCGCTCTCGGCTATTCTGTGGAGCAGCACGGCCAGCATCATCGGCACCACGGGCTTGATCGTCTTGTATCGGGCGCTGGCGACGGGAAAAATGAGTCTCGCCGCGCCGGTCTCTGCCATGCTGGCGGGAGTCGTGCCCATCCTGGTCGGTATGTTCACACAGGGGATACCCAGCCTACTGACCTTCTTCGGCTTTGGGCTGGCGCTGGCATCCATCTGGTTCATTTCACAGGATGGCAATCCGTTTGAAAGCCGCGTCTTCATCACCAAGGATTTGCGACTGCCGCTTCTGGCAGGGATCGGCTTTGGTCTGTATTTCGTGCTGATGCACCGCGCCGGACAGGAGGCCATCTTCTGGGCGCTGGTCTCGGCGCGCGCGGCAGGCACGATCTATCTGATCTTCTATAGCCTGGTGGTGAAAGGGCCGCTCCTGCCCGAACGAAAGGATTGGAAACTCAGCGTCTTGAGCGGTATCCTGGATGTGACCGGGAATGCCTTCTTTATCTTCGCGGGGCGGGCCGGGCGCATGGACGTGGCTGCCATCCTCAGTTCCCTGTATCCTGCTGCCACTGTGCTGCTGGCATATCTTGTCCTGAAAGAGCGTGTTAAACCAATTCAGGTAGGCGGCATTCTGCTTGCTTTGGGCGCCATTGCACTGATGACCATCTGACCAGAGGAACTTCCCATGATCGAGGTCCGTCCCGTCCGCACGAAGCGCGAAAGAAACACCTTTCTCACCTTTCCCTGGGGCTTATACAGGCACGACCCGTTGTGGGTGCCGCCCATTTTGTCCGAACGGGCGAAAGCAACCGACCCGGCATGCGGCCCCTTCTTCAAGGATGGCTACGCCGAGTTCTTCATCGCCTGGAAGGACGGCCAACCTGCCGGCACGATCTGCTGTGCGGAGGAAAGATTCAACACCAAGGTCAAAGGCGAGCCACAGTGCATGATTGGCTTCTTCGATTGCATCGAAGATTATGAAGTAGCTGAGGCGCTCTTCAAGCAGGCAGAAGAGTGGGCGCGGGCGCATCGGATGAAGTCTGTGTATGGTACGTACAACCTCGACCGGGAAGATTCACGAGGGGTACTGGTCGAGGGCTATGACCACCCGGCTCCCATTCTGTGCGGATACAACCCGCCTTATTACTCAAGCTATTTCGAGCGCTTCGGTTTCACGCTTGATTTTGATGACGGACTGGCCTACGCGATTGACGTTGACCCATCCTCACCTAAACTCCAGCGCCTGTCGCGGCTGGCCGAGGAGGTGCGCAGCCGCAGGCAAATCATCGTGCGCGGCGTTCGCTTGGAAGATGCAGAGGGCGAGATCAATCGCATCTGGGATTTGCAGAACCGCGCCCTGGCGCATCTGGATGGCTTTACGCCTTATTCGCGCGAAAACATCGAGGCCATGGTCCTGCCGCTCAAAGACCTGGCCGACCCGGAGCTGGTCCTGTTCGCTGAAGTTGACAGCCAGGCCGTGGGCTGGTTCCCCGGTGTTCCCAACCTCAACGAAATCCTGATCCACCTCAACGGCCTGCGCTATCCGTGGGATTACCTGCGGGCGCTGTGGTACAGCCGCAGGAAACCGGAGAGTATCTCCATCAAGAGCGTGGTCGTGCTGCCCGAATATTGGGACACCGGCGTCGCCATCCTGCTCTTCGACGAGATGGCAAAACGCGCCGCAGCCAAAGGCTTCAAGTGGGCCGACCTGTCACTGACCGGGGCAAAGAATCCCGATACGTTCGATCTTGCTCATCACATGGGCGCTAAAATTTACAAGCGCTATCGCTTTTATCGAAAGGAAATCAGACCATAGACGATAGACCGTAGACCGTGTTCACCGTCTATTGTCCATGGCCAAACCAGGAGGCATTCATGACAGGCAAACTCACAGACAAGACTGCCATTATTACCGGCGCGACCTCCGGCATTGGAAAGGCCACTGCGCTTCTTTTCGCGGACGAGGGAGCTGGGCTCGTTATAACGGGCCGACGCGCGGCTTTGGGTCAAGCCGTCGAAACGGAATGCAGGCAGAGGGGAGTCCGATGCGTTTTCGTCGAAGCGGATCATACCAGGCTGGAGGATTGTCAAAACGTGGTGGATGTCGCGCTTAAGGAGTTCGATCGCGTTGATATCCTGTTCAATAATGCCGGCATCGTCACCAAAGGCACAGCCGAGACAACGCAGGAAGAGGTTTGGAATGACACGCTGGCAATCAACATGACAGCGGTCTGGCGCATGTGCAGGCTGGTGATCCCGCACATGAAGCGACAGGGCGGCGGCGCGATCGTCAACAACGGGTCGGATTGGTCGCTGGTGGCGGGCAGGGACGCGTTCCCATATATCGCCAGCAAGGGCGCGGTGGGCATGATGACCAAAGCCATGGCGCTCGATTTTGCGCGTGACGGCATTCGCGTCAATGCGGTCTGTCCCGGGGACACGTTCGTGGACAGGTGGCTGGAGAAGGGCTACTTCGAGCAATCCAACCCTGTGACAGTGGAGGAAGCGCTCAAAGAATCCAGCGCGTATATCCCGATGGGAAGGTTTGGAAAACCGGAAGAGATCGCAAAGGCAGTTTTATTTTTG
>JAKANW010000842.1:599-2528 GCA_021823555.1 Chloroflexota bacterium | reverse complement strand
CACAACAGCGACCTGAGACACCCATACGCAAGCCTCAGCCCGGCGAAATGGAGACTACTCGCCCCAGTCCCACCACAGAGGCAGCTCGCCGCGCCACACTAGAGCCGGTCACAGCTGGTCTCTATCATCTGACTTATGCCTGCCTGCTCGTACCGCGTTTTTCCTCACACTACATCACCGGTGACCTGGCAGACCGTCTGACAGACTGGCTGCCCGCCATCTGCTTGGCCTTTGGCTGGAGACTGGAATTCCTGGCTGTGCGTCCCGAATACCTGCAATGGGTGGTCAACGTTCAACCCAACACATCGCCGGGCTACCTGATGCGCATCATGCGCCAGCAGACCTCCGAAAAGATCTTTGCTGAGTTCTCGCGCCTCAGGAAGGAGAATCCGTCAGGAGACTTCTGGGCCCCGGGCTATCTCATCATGGGTGGCACCCAGCCGCACCCACCGCAGCTCGTACGGGATTACATCAAACAGACCCGCGAGCGGCAGGGAATTTCCCGCCCACGCTCATAGGCCATTGCCCTGAACGTACAGCGCAGAGACCGCCTGGAAAAACTTCCGCGCTCTGCGCTTTTCTTTTATCATCCTGCCATCTACCAATACCCGGATACCAACCATGCCTCCAACCCTTTACCTGATTGACGGCCACGCCCTGGCCTACCGCATGTATTTTGCGCTCACCGCGGGATCCTCCAGCCAGCGCTGGCAGACCTCCACTGGCGAACCAACTGCCGGCACATACGGTTTCGCGCGTGAACTTATGCGCATCCTCGAACAGGAAAAACCGGAATATCTGGCCGTGGCGTTTGACACAGGCAAAACCTTCCGCGATGATATCTTCCCTGAATACAAAGGCACGCGCGCCAAAATGCCGGATGACTTGCGCCCGCAGATCGAACGCATTCGCGAACTGGTGGATGCCTTCAACGTCCCGCGCCTCGAAATGGAAGGATACGAGGCAGATGACGTACTCGGCTCGGTGGCAAAGGTCGCCGCGGCCCAGGGATTGGGCGTAAAGATCATCACTGGCGACCGCGACCTTCTGCAACTGGTCAACGAGCGCACGGTGGTGTATTTGGCCGGCGATGACAAGAACTACATCACCGATGAAGACGTGCTGGCCAGCAAATTTGGAGTCCGTCCCGACCAGGTGGTGGATTACAAAGCGCTGGTCGGTGACACATCCGATAACATTCCCGGCGTGCCCGGTGTGGGCGAAAAGACCGCCGCTTCCCTGCTGAAAAAATACGATAAGCTCGATAACATCTATGCCCACCTGGATGAGATCGAAACGCGCTGGCGCACCAAACTGGAACAGGGCAAAGACTCTGCCTACATGAGCCTTGACTTGGCGACCATCCGCACCAACCTGCCGGTCAAACTGGACCTGGAACAGGCGCGCGCCGACCACTTCGACCCGGCCAAAGTGGAAGCCCTGTTCACGCAACTCGAATTCCGCACACTGATCAAAACCCTGGGACGGCTGACCGGTAAAGAGTCTCCAAAAGAGTCTCCGGTTGTAGTCTCCCCAATCCCAGCCTCCTACAAGCCGGGCCAGCAGATGTCCATGTTCACCAACGAACCGCAGCCTGTATACGCGGCCTCCACCACCGCCAACATCGAAGTCAGGATCGTGGACACGCCAGATAAGTTAGCCGCGCTGGTCAAAGAATTGAGCCAGGCAAAGATCATCTCATTCGATACCGAAACCACCTCGACCGAGGAAATGCAAGCCGAGATCGTTGGCATTTCCCTCGCCGTCAAAAACGGACAGGGATATTACATTCCGGTCGGGCACAAGACTGAGACCAACCTTCCAATCGCTCAAGTCATCTCGGCTTTGCGCGCCCCGCTCACCGACCCAAAGATTGGCAAAGTTGCCCATAACGCCAAATACGATTACATCGTCCTGGCCCGGCAGGGA
>JAKANW010000842.1:0-589 GCA_021823555.1 Chloroflexota bacterium | reverse complement strand
TCGCCGCCGCCGGTTCCATGGTCGGTTTCACGATACTCCCCCTCTGGGAAAAATACATACTCGCCCATCCGACGCGCTTCCTCATGCTCTTTTACCAGCAGCCCTACGATTACATCGTCCTGGCCCGGCAGGGATTACGCGTCAGTCCATTGACGTTCGACACCATGCTGGCCGAGTTCATCGTAGACCCGGCCTCGCGCAACCTTGGATTGAAGAACCTGGCCCTCTCCCGCCTGGGCGAAGAGATGACACACATAGAAGATTTGATCGGCAAAGGCAAGAACCAACTAAGTATGGCCGATGTGGCCATTGAGTCCGCCGCCAATTACGCAGCCGCGGATGCTGAGACTACCCTGCGTCTCCTGCCAGTCATGCAGGCAGAGCTTCAGCGCGTGAACGGGACCAAAGTTCTCGAAGTGATCGAATTGCCGCTCGTGCCTGTGCTGGCCGATATGGAAATGACTGGCGTCCTGCTCGACTTGCCGTTCTTTGCCAGCATGTCAGCCGAACTGCAAGACCGCATGGCGGGCATTGAAAAACAGGTCTTTGATCTGGTTGGCAAAGTTTTTAATATTAACTCGACAGATCG
>JAKANW010000049.1 GCA_021823555.1 Chloroflexota bacterium | reverse complement strand
TGTGCGCGGCCTCCACGCGGTCTACCCCGACGCGAAACTGGTCTACATCGTCCGCGATGGGCGCGACGTGCTGATCTCGGAACGCTTCCGCAACTTCGTGGAAGAATCGAAATTCCTGAGCACGGAAGACAAGCGCATCATCGAAGACCTCCGCAAAGATCAGACGCCTTTTACCAATGAGACTCGTTCTATCTTCACCGAGACTTTCATCCGCCGCGTGGCGGCGGGCTGGGTGAAGAATTTGCAGGAGACCGAAGACGAAGGTCGCAGGTTGTTTAGCGAGAATTATTTTGGAATGCGTTACGAAGATTTACTTGAAACACCTTTCGACGAAATGAGCAACCTATGGAAGTTTCTCGGTGTGAAGAAAGTCAGTAAGGCGCTCGAAAAGGAGATCAAAGCCGAGATGGCTTCCAATCCCGATGAAGAATGGCAGTCCCGCCGAAATGGCGACATTTCATCCTTTCTGCCAAAAGGACAGGCTGGAAATTGGCAGCGTCTGTTCACCGCGCGCGACAAGGAAATCTTCAAGGAAGTCGCGGGCGGGATGTTGGTTAAATGGGGATACGAGAAGGACGTGGATTGGTAAATGGTAAATTGGTAAATGGTAAATTGGTAAATTGGTAAATTGGGAATTGGTAGAATGGCGAAAAGGAGATGGCAATGACTGAAAAGGAAATGCGCGGGTTCGAAGATTTGGAATGTTATCAACTTGCGATGAATGTTTTTCACGAAGGCTATAAAGTCGCATCTCTTTTGCCGTCAGAAGAAAAATACAACCTTGCTGACCAATTGCGCCGCGACCAGCGCTATTTTGAACATCGCGGAGGGATATGGGCGTTATCATTACTTGGACAGCCTTCGTTTTTACTATATTGCCCGCGGTTCCATCATGGAAGTTTTGAGCGCTTTGATCGCTTGCCATAACCGAAAGTATACGAGCAGTGAGATTATTCAACAAAGAGAACTTTGCCACTCAGCCCTGCGATCGCTGAACGGTTATATTCGTTACGTTCGCAGCCAGCAGCAGGGAAAGCAAGAATACGGAGAACATGCCGTAAAAGAAGATACCGCAACCTACACTGTCTCAGATTTGACATCTGAATAATCATTTGCCAATTTCCCAACATTCCAACTACCAATTTACCCAACCCATGTCCCAATCTACCAAAATCCTCATCGCCGGTCTCGGCTCCATTGGCCACAGACATTTCCGCAACCTGATCGCCCTCGGCGAAAAAAACATTGTCTTGCTCCGCAGTCATCGCGCTACCCTGCCGGATGATGAACTGGCAGGCTACCCCGTCGAGACGGACCTGGCCGAGGCGCTGAAAAAACATCAGCCCGATGCGGTCGTGGTGGCGAATCCTACCTCATTGCACTTGGATATCGCCATCCCTGCGGCAGAAGCGGGCTGTCACCTTCTGCTGGAGAAACCGGTCTCCCACTCGTTGGAGCGGCTCGATCTCCTGCAAAGCGCCGCCGAAAAAAGCGGGAGCCGCATCCTGGTCGGATTCCAGTTCCGCTATCACCCCACGCTCAACAAAGCGCGTGATCTAATCCAGGCGGGCGCGCTCGGCAAGGTGCTGACAGTGCATGTCCACTGGGGCGAGTACCTGCCGCAGTGGCATCCGTGGGAAGACTACCGCCAGAGTTATGCCGCGCGCGCAGACCTGGGCGGCGGCGTGATTGGAACGTTAACCCACGCGCTGGATTATCTCCGTTTTATCCTGGGCGACATCGAGGAACTATGGTCGTTTAACGGACATATTTCCCCGCTGGAGATGGATGTGGAAGATATAGCTGAGATTGGGCTGCAATTTTCCAACGGAGCGATTGGCGGCTTGCACTTGAACTATGTCCAACGGCCGCCGGCGCATCGTTTGGAAATCGTCGGCGCAAAAGGCACCTTCCGCTGGGATAACGCCGATAGCGTACTGCACACCTTCCAGATGCCGGCTGAGTTCGGCACATGGGAGGCCAACCCGCCAGCGCCAGTGGTTGAAACCTATGATCCACCGGAAGGCTTTGAACGCAACCAACTCTTCATCTCACAAACAAAACATTTCCTGGATGTGGTGCGCGGTCAAAAACCGATCTGCAATTTGAACGATGGGATTCAGGCACTGAGACTCGCGTTGGCAGCCAAGGAGTCGCAACGGGCGGGGAAAGTTATTTCATTTTGAGAAAATGTCCCGAAGGTTCCCATTATTCAGGCTCGTATTCCCCCCAACCCTTCGGGGCAGTGCATTACCTCAATTGTTGATCACTACCCGATCCCACAACACATAAGGGGAATCTTTCCTCAGATACGCTTTGATCTTGTCGCCAATCGTTGCGTAAACGTAATTTTTCAAATACGGCGCGGCCTCTTTATCCGTGCCCTCCCAAATGGACACGATCACATCCGGTTTCAACTGTCCAAACGTGTGGGCGTAATCCCATTTCATGTGGCCGGGGCGCATGGTGGGAATATCGGCGTAACTCATCGGCGCGCGCGCCATCTCATGCGCGATCACGGGATCAGCCTTGCCTAAGATGTCAATGGCATAATCATTGGGCAGGAAATACGGAATCGTCCCCGCGCCGACCACTGCCACCGACGCGCCAGGCCTGGTCGTCTCCTGTAGCGCCAGCGCGATACGCAGGTTACTCTCGTTGCCCGCCGTATAATCCGGCCTGCGCTGGAATGTCCAACGTTCGATGGATTTCCAATCCCCCACCAGGAGGTTGAAGTTCAGGATGGAGATGACGAACAAGACCAGCCAGGCCACGCGGGATAAGATGATCGCATCTTTTCTCAAGCCGAAACCTGCCACCACTTCCTGACGGATTTCCTCCACTGTGAGCATGAAGATCGCAAAGAAGAGTGGCATGACAATGGCAATGTAACGGTTCGCTCCGCCATGTTCCTCCCACGCATCCCCGCCCACATACACAGAATAGGCTATCTGCCCAAGGATGATCGCCAGTAACAGAACTGTTTTCCAATCGCGGCGGAAGAAGAGCAGGCTCAGCGGCAGCAGGAAGAGCACCCAGTTCGAGTAATAAATAAACATCACCAACGCGTACAGCCCGCGCAGGATACGCAGGACGAACGGCCAACCGGTCACTTTAAGATAATAGGTATTAGGCAGCAGGGCGCCGTAATATTCATAGCGGGCAACCGTCTGCCCGATGAGGAACAGGGCCAACAGGCCAACCCCCCAAAAGAGATGCCGCCAACGGTATTCCTTCTGAACGTAGAACAAAACGACCAGCACGGCAATGTACGGGACCACCATATCGAAGCGGACCAGCGTCGAAACGGCCAGCAGCACATAGGTCCAGAAAGGGAAGCGGTTGCTCCTGGTCAGTACCAGAGTCAGGGCCGCGGCCAGCATCAATCCAAGCAGGCTGGTCTCCATCCCTAGTAAATTCCATGAAATCAGCGGGGAATAGAAAGCCGTCAACGCCACCGCGCCCAGCATGACAAAGAGGTCGTCGGTGAAGCGCTCGACGATGCGGCGCACGAAAAACAATGTGGCCCCCATGAACACCGCCCCGGCCCACTGCACGACCAGGCTGGTCCGCGCGAGCGGGATGGGCAGCATGTGCACCAGCGCCATCAGCCCCACCCACAGCGGATTGGTGAAACCCTCCACGCGTTCGCCTGCGTTCCAAACCGGGCCGAGACCATGCACCAGGTTGTAGGCATAACGCATCGAGATCATGGCGTCGTCGAAGAGCACGTAATATTTCTGGCCGTTGACTGTGATGCTGGTGGCCTCGATGTAACGATAAGCGTAATAGAAAAAGCCCGCCAGGAGCAGGAGGAAAAGAAAATTGCGGAGGAGTTTTGAGTTCATTATTCGATTATATCGTAAGCGTTCATTCTCCCCTCCGGCCTTTTATTCCATGCGGTTTTTGATTTCTGTCAGCCACTGACGCAATAAAATTGTGTGCCCGTTAATGCGTGAGTAAAGTTGGATGGCGAATTCTTCCTTGTAGGTATGCACGGTCAGGTTGCGATCGCTGGCGAGCCTCAGTAAATTTTCGGCAGTCTCTTCGTCGAACATTCCCGCCTTGAAACAACCACGGATCACTCCTTTCGGAGATGCGCTTTCGATCAATTCCCGGTCAGCCAGGTAAGCCTGGGCAGTCTTCCACACAGTTTCAAACGTATATTCAAAGCGTTGGATGGCCGCGTCGCGTTCGACATCGGTTGGATCGGACAGGTTGGAAAGTTTCTCCAATGTTGCCAGGGCTTTGAATGCCTGCTCAAGGAGTTCTTTTACTCGGACCATAGAATGCCTTCTTTCAATACACGCTGACGGAAGGCTTCATCCGCTTCTTCCAGGTTGACAATGTCTACGCTTCGGACGACATTGCTTTCCTCCAGCGCCTCGCGGATATTGGAAAATAAAGAGACGGGCAGGGGTTGGAGGGGCAGAATGGCTACATCGATATCTGAAAAACGATATGCCTTGCCCGTGGCCTGCGAGCCGAATAGATAAACCCTGGCGCGATAACCACGCAGATGTTCCAGCACGGTTTTGCGGACAAATTCAAGTTCGCGTGTCAGGACAGGTGTAGCCATGCAGGTATTATACCGAGTTACCGCTGAAAATGGCGGGAGTATAATCGGCTTCACAGGAGGCCAGCCATGAAAACCGTTGCGCTCGTTCTCTCTTTCCTTTTTCTGCTAACCGCTTGCTCCGCGCCAGCAACTTCACCCGCTCCAACTTCTACAATTAGCATTGTGACGCCGTTTAGCACAACCCCTCCGCCTTCGCCCATTCCGGCAACTGAAGCGGCTCCCACCGCCAGCCCGCAGACCGCTGTGGAGCAGTACTTTGGCGGGAACGCGGCGTTTGTCGCGGAAATGGAGAAGCAGGACGCGCAAGTTGCGAGCCACATCAGCGTCACAGACGGCACGGCGCGGCTGACCACAGAGGACGGCACGCAGCATGAGATTGGGCCCGCAGGCACCGTCAACAAGGACATCTTTGGCGCGGAACTCAGCGCCATCAACACCGGGTTCTACGATGCCAAGACCCAGGAGTACCGCCCGCCCCTGCTGGTGGCTGGCAAGGCGGGCACCGAAGATGCGGGCAAGCTCTTCTCCTACAACACCGATACCGACAGTTGGTTTGAGGTGGTCCAGCCCACGCACATAGTGGACAAAACAGCCGACGAAGCTACCCAGCGGCTGCAGCGGCTGGAGGCCATGGGCGACCAGACCCCCATCACGCTTGCATACCTGCAAAACGGCGACCTGTGGCGCGCGGTGGTCCTCAGCGGCCAGCTCACAGACTTCTCGGACAAGACGTTTACGGGGAATAGCCTGTATCATAATGATAGCGAGCCAGCCCAAGATAACGCCAACGTAACGGAACTTTATACTTCACTTCCCAAAATCCCTGCGCCCCTTTATTACGAGATGGTGATACCAGGCACCTATACCAAAGATGGGAAGGAGATGAAGGTAGGCATCGAGCCGTTTGAGGTGTGGAACCCCAGTAAGCCCACCACTGCCGACGGCAAGGTGAACCCTCACCCCAACCCCAAAGAAACGCTGGTGGCCTTTGTGCCGCGTGGCCCTGGGCGCATGGGCGGGCCGTTGGACAGCTTATGGGACATGGCGGTATTTGGCACTACGATAAATGACAAGGCATATCCTGCATTGGACCCACTCCTTTTTGTTTCCGATAGCCGCGACACTAGTCCTGCTGTACAAGGCCTGGCCCCCGAAGACATCAGCTGGATCCGCATGATACCAGGGAATGACCCTTCTAAATTTCCTTTTGTGACAGTTAATGTGGATGCAAATAAAAACTCTTCAGTTTGGCAAACTGGGCCTATTCCCATTGACGTAAGGTGGGGTGACGTCCAAAAAATAATTTGGAAAGCTGAGTTCACCCAGTGGTAATTCTTCATCTACTTGTACTTGCGGGATGCCCCGCCACCTGCTATCGTTAGAGTATGAGGCGATATGTTGCGGCGATTTTGTTTGTGCTCCTCTGTATCGGGAGCTCCCCACGGGTTCGAGCGTGTTCGTACAACCACAACACGGGTAAGTGCCAAGGGAGTGGGACCTGCTGTGCCGGCAAAACCTGTAACCTTGACCCGAATAACGATACACAATGTACGTGTCAGGGCACCTGTACTCCCCCAACCAGCGTACCGCCTGGACCAACCGCAGCTATAACTGTCGGCCCGAGCGTCAATCCAACCGCTGTTCCTGGTACACCCTGCCAAAATGGCGGAACTGCGTTTTGTGATGCATCCTGCAATGGTAATCCTGCCTGTTCGGCTACCTGCCATAATAACGGAAGTGGTTATTACTGCACTTTTACCACGGCCGACGGGTGTACCGGTTGGGGCGATTGGGGGGCTTGTACTGGAGGGTATCAAACCCGTTACTGTACGACACCTTCCACCGTATACGCCTATCAAATCCAGACCTGTGGCGGGAGCAGCGGGGGGAGTGGCTACTGCGCCCAGCTCAACTACTGCAATGTCAACAGGGCCGGCCTGACGCCCTATACCTGCTACTCCACCAACTCGTCGTATGGCTACGACACAACCACCTACAAAGAGTCCACCGACAATACGTGTAACGGCGCGGGCAACTACTGCTACCAAAACCTGCAGACCTACTTGCCGGGCACCACCACCAACATCTGCTACGCCGACCCCAACGAGTGCCAGCAAAACTGTTGTCGGCCCGTGTACTGGTGCGACAACACCGGGGCGGTGCATACCACGTCGGATAGCTACTACAGCAACACGTACAATGACTGCAATAATAACTTCGCATCCACGTGCACGCAGAATTTGCAGAACATCTTCCCCCCCAGCGGCGGGACAGCCCTGTACAACTACAATTGCTATGGCACGTCTGCCGATGCGGCGGCCCACTGTATCACACCGACTCCCTTGCCCACGGCTCCCCCCCAGGCGCCGATCGGCAACCACGACGGTTCTGACTGTAGTGTATCCACCGGGTGGGCCTGTGACGCAACGCAAAATTTCCAAAATTCACCGGCTGAATTTTGGAGTATAATGGGCGCTTGTGAAAACCTGTAAGGGCACAGCGGACCTATCAAAGCCCTGACTTTCATTCGTTTCGCTGTGCCCCTACTTTATCAACCAATGGAGTAACCATTCATGGCCAAAGCAAAGCTCATCGCTCCCTATGGGGGCAAACTCGTCAACCTGGTGTTGACCGGCAAGGAGCGCGAAGAACAACTGGCGCGCGCCTCTCAATTACAATCCATCAAGATCACCATGCGCAACCTGTGCGACCTGGAACTGCTGGCCACAGGCGGATTCTCCCCGCTGACCACCTTCATGGGCAAAGCCGATTATGACCGCGTCCTGCGTGACATGCGGCTGGCGGATGGCACTCTCTGGCCGCTTCCCATCACCCTGACAGCTGATCCCAAGGAACTGCCGACCGTCGGCGATGACATCGTCCTGCGCAACGCCAACAACGACGTGATCGCCATCATGACCCTGGACGAGGTCTATCACTGGGACCTGGAAACCGAGGCAGCCCTGGCCTATGGTTCGACCGACGCCAAGCACCCGATGGTCTCCGAAATGACCCGCTGGAACAAGGTCTGCATCAGCGGCCCACTCAAGGTGCTGAACCTGCCCAAGTATCATGACTTTACCGACCTGCGTCGTTCCCCCGTCGAAGTGCGCGCTATGCTTGAGGGCATGGGACACGATAACGTGGTCGCGTTCCAGACGCGCAACCCCCTGCACCGCATCCACGAAGAACTGACCAAGCGCGCCGCGGCAGCGGTCAAAGGTTCGCTCATTATCCACCCGGTGGTGGGTATGACCAAACCCGGCGACGTGGATCACTACACCCGCGTCCGCATTTACAAAGCACTGGTGGACAATTACTACGACAAGAACAGCACGCTGCTCAGCCTGCTCCCACTCGCCATGAGAATGGCCGGGCCAAAGGAAGCTCTGCTCCATGCCATCATCCGCCGCAACCACGGCGCGAATCATTTCGTCGTGGGGCGCGACCATGCCGGGCCTGGCAAGGATTCCACGGGCAAGCCGTTCTACGGTCCGTACGACGCACAGGAGCTCATGCAGAAGAACGAGACCGAGCTTGGCGTCAAAATGATCCCGTTCGAGGAACTCGTATATCTTCCTGACGAAGAACGCTACGTGGAACAGAAGGATGTCCCCGCGGGCGCGAAGACGCTCAACATCTCCGGCACGCAAGTACGCGATGAATATCTCGCCAAAGGGAAACTCCTGCCTGAGTGGTTCACCCGCCCGGAGACCGCCGAAATCCTGCGCCAGATGTACCCACCGCGCCACAAGCAGGGATTCTGTCTGTGGTTCACCGGGTTGAGCGGCGCCGGTAAATCAGCCACCACCCAGGTGCTGACCGAGTTGTTGCTCCAGTTTGGGCGCGAAGCCACCGTGCTGGACGGCGATGTGGTGCGCACCCATCTCTCCAAGGGACTCGGCTTCAGCAAGGAGGACCGCGACACCAACATCCTGCGCATCGGCTTCGTGGCCGGTGAGATCGCCCGTCACGGCGGCGCGGTGGTCTGCGCGGCCATCAGCCCCTACCGCGCGGCGCGGGAGGAAGCCCGCAAGTTCGTGGGTGAGAATTTCATCATGGTCTACATGGACACCCCGGTCGAGATCTGCGAACAGCGCGACGTGAAGGGCCTATACGCCAAGGCGCGCCAGGCCATGGCCGATGGCAAGCCGATGGGCTTCACCGGCGTGGACGACCCGTACGAACCGCCGATTGATCCAGAGATCACGCTGCAAGGTTACGGCGCGACGCCTGAGGAAAACGCGCACAAAGTCATCGCGTTCCTTCAGGAACAAGGCTATCTCGAAAAATTAGGTTAATGTGATGCTATGCACCGCCCCGAAGGTTTAGGGCAAAAGCGAGCCTGAATTACGGGAGCCTTCGGGGCGTTGCCCTCAACTGGTTTGAAACACACCCCTAATGAGTTCGCTGCTGAGACTGCGAGAAAAATCGCATCTGCCCGGAGCGTGCGTCGCACCGTGTTTAATGGGAATGTTTCAAGCGAAGACCAATCCCGTTTAAGCGGTTTAGGCTAAAAGGGCAGGTGCGACGCGCTACCTTACTCTGTAGAATGAAACTTTTATCCAAGCCTGCTGCCCGGTTTTATATTTTCCTTGGCCTGCTCGCCATCTGCGCGACCGCGGCGTTGTTATACAGCACGCCGGAAGGGCTGGGACTGAACGACGACTCGATTGCCTATGTCGCGGGCGCACGCTCCCTGCTCAGCGGACAGGGCTACCGCGAGATTTGGCTGGCCAGCGCCGGGTTTGTGACTCACTTCCCGCCCGGCTTTTCCTCGGCCCTGGCAATCGTCAGCCTCATCACAGGCATTGACCCATTGCGCTCGGCGCGCCTGCTCAACGCGCTGCTGTTCGGCCTGAACACGTTCCTCATCGGCTGGCTGGCTCTGCGCATGACGAAGTCACAAGTCGTTGGCTTGCTGACAGCCGCGTTGTTCTTGCTCACCCCATCCATTCTGCGCATCCATTCCAACGCGATGAGCGAGCCGCTGTATGTTTTTTTTACGCTGCTCGCCTTCCTGCTGTTGGATCTTTATTTTTTTCCTCACCCCAACCCCTCTCCCAGCGGGAGAGGGGCAAGGAGGGAGGGCTGGTTGCTGCTGGTCGTGACCGGCTCGATCATTGGCCTGGCCTACCTGACGCGTTACGCCGCGCTGGCCTTGCTGGCCACAGGCATTGTGGCGCTCTTCATTCTGCATAGTGAATGGCGCAAGCGTTTCACCAGCGCGGGGATCTTGCTGGCAGGCTTTCTGCCTTGGGCGGTGGGCTGGGCAATCCGCAATCGGTTCGAGGGAGGCAGCCTCACCAACCGGGCGTTGGGCTGGCATCCCATTACAGCGGATAACGCACGCATGGGCATTCGTACTTTTGCAGGCTTTGTCATGCCGGTGGATAGCTGGCTTTCCAGCCTGATCAAAATCAATGGATTGGTCGAGATCATTCTGATCGCGCTTGGCCTGGGATTGCTGTTCTGGACACTCAAAGCAGGCCTGCCACGTTTCTTCCGACCGGGAAAATATCCGCAGCCGGAAGTTATTCCGTTCCTGAACGGGCTTTACATCTTCGGATACTTCTTATCGTTGGCGGCAACGATGGCCTTCTTCGACCCGGCCACCAAATTCCAACTGCGCATCGTCGCACCGATATTCGTCTCGTTGGTGCTCCTGCTCGCTTATGGCCTGAACCGACTGGCAGCGGGCAGGGGACGCGCAGTCGCTGTGGGAGCGGCGGCGGTTGTCTTAGCGGTGACAGCTATCGGCTTCGCGGGAAACGTGCAGGATCTCCGCCGCGGCGGGCAGGTCTATGCTAATGAACGTTGGTATGGCGCGCCGGCCATTGCTGTGCTTCGTCAGCTTCCCGCGGATGTCGCCATCCACTCCAATCAGCCGGGCGTGATCTATCTTTACACCAACCGACCGGGAGAGATCCTGCCCGAAGGCGAAACCGACATTTCTGCGCTCAAGCAACAGGTGCTGGCAGGCAAGGCAGTGATCGTTATTTTCAAATCCGTTGACATTGATGCGACCCTGCAGGCCTATTATGATGAACTCGGCGCGGGGTTGCATGCGCAAAAATATAACGGCGATGTGATCTATTCCGCGCCGTAACATTTCGCGCCGAGCGGAGACGCGCTTCGTCTTCGCTCAGCGCGAAGAGGTGACATGATGAAAATCCAGGAAAAATTTGATCTGGCCGGCCGCGCCGCCGTGGTGACAGGCGGGGTAGGTTTGCTCGGCGTTGAATTTTGCAAGACGCTGGCCGAGGCGGGCGCGGCGGTGGCGGTGGTGGATTTGAATGGGGAGGCCGCCAAAAAGGTTGCGAACGGCCTCACCGCCGAGGGCTACCGCGCTAAAGCGATCCAGACCGACATCACGAAA
>JAKANW010000841.1 GCA_021823555.1 Chloroflexota bacterium | reverse complement strand
CGCCGTGCGTCCGCCGGCGCGCTTCGGCCAGATGGTGATCGAAGATGGGCATGTGGCCGAGTTCAAAGAGAAACCCCAAATTGGCGAAGGCTGGATCAACGGCGGTTTCTTTGTGTTGGAGCCGGGCATCACGAAATACATCGCAGGCGACCACACCGCCTGGGAATTCGAGTCGCTCGAACGCCTGGCCGCCAATGGACAGGTCAGCGCCTACCAGCACGAGGCCTTCTGGCAGTGCATGGATACCATTCGTGATGTTCATCTGCTCGATAAGTTATGGCAGGAAGGAAAAGCTCCATGGAAAGTTTGGTAACCCCGGCAAAAAGCGCCGGGGCAGACCACGCCTTCTGGCAGGATCGTCCCACCTTCGTCACCGGGGGAACGGGATTGGTCGGGTCGTGGCTGGTGCGCCGTTTAACGGAGGCAGGCGCGGACGTGGTCTGTCTCGTGCGCGATTGGGTCCCGCAAAGTGAACTCGTACGGGCCGGGCTGATCGAGCGGGTCAAGGTTGTGCGCGGGGATGTCCGCGACCGTGAAGTGTTGGAGCGCGCCCTCGGCGAATACGAGATCGATACCGTCATCCATCTCGCCGCGCAGACCATCGTCACGATTGCGAACCGGAATCCGCTCTCGACCTTCGAGACCAACATCGCCGGGACGTGGAATTTGCTCGAGGCCTGCCGCCGCAGCCCGAAGGTCAGACAGATCGTTGTGGCTTCTTCGGACAAGGCCTATGGCGACCAGGAAATCCTTCCCTATGATGAGACCACGCCCTTGCAGGGACAGCATCCTTACGATGTCAGCAAATCGGCGGCGGACCTGATCGCCAAGACCTATGCGGTCAGTTACAACCTGCCGGTGGCGATCACGCGCTGCGGCAATTTCTACGGCGGCGGCGACTTGAACTGGAACCGCATCGTGCCGGGGACGATCCGCTCTGTCCTGCGCGGACAGCGGCCGGTCATCCGCTCGGACGGGAATTTCGTGCGCGATTATTTTTACGTGGAAGACGGCGCGGCGGCTTACATGCTCCTGGCCGAAAGGTTGGCCGGTTGCCCGGAGCTGCGCGGGGAAGGATTCAACTTCTCGTATGGCAACCAGATGACGGTGTTGGAACTGACCCGCTGCATCCTTTCGTTGATGGGATCCGACCTGGAACCGGATATCCGCAACGAAGCCAGCAACGAGATCCGCAAGCAATTTCTGAATGCCGATAAGGCGCGCAAGTTGCTGGGCTGGTCGCCGTTGTTCACGCTGGAACAGGGACTGGATAAGACCATTGCCTGGTACAAGGATTTTATTGGAACGGAGTCGCAGGCATGAAACGGGACGCACAGCTACGAACTGAAATTTTGAAATTGGTGGAGGAGTATTACGAGGAGCGCTTCCCCAAGCGTGATTTCAATCCCGGCCAGGATGCGGTGCATTACGCTGGACGGGTCTTCGATGCGGATGAGCTGGTCAAGCTGGTGGATTCCAGCCTGGACTTTTTCCTGACCGCCAGCCGTTACTCGGACCAGTTCGAAGCCGACTTCGCCGAATTCTTCGGATTGTCGAACGCCTTTATCGTCAACTCAGGTTCTTCGGCCAACCTGGTGGCGGTCACCGCTTTGACTTCGCCCAAGCTGGGTGAGCGGCGTCTGCTTCCCGGCGACGAGGTCATCACGGTTGCGGCTGGTTTCCCCACCACGGTCGCGCCGCTGGTGCAGAACCGGCTCGTGCCCGTTTTTGTAGATGTCAACCTGGGCGATTACACTGCCATCCCTTCTCGTATCGAAGAAGCGATTGGCCCGAAGACGCGTGCCATCGTCATGGCGCACACCATGGGCGTGCCGTTCGATCTGGATACCGTGATGCGCCTCGCCAAACAACACAATCTGTGGGTGATGGAAGACAACTGCGATGCGCTCGGCTCGCGCTACCGCGGACAACTGACCGGCACCTTCGGCGACCTCGCCACTGTATCCTTTTATCCAGCGCATCACATTACCATGGGCGAGGGCGGCGCGGTGGTGACCGGCAACGACTTGCTCGGTCGGATTGCCCGCTCCATCCGTGATTGGGGCCGCGACTGCTACTGCGCCGGCGGCGAGAACAACACCTGCGGCAAACGCTTCAGCCAGCAATTTGGGAGCCTGCCGTTCGGCTACGACCACAAATATGTTTACAGCCACATCGGCTACAACCTGAAGGTGACCGACATGCAGGCGGCCATTGGCGTAGCCCAGTTTGCCAAGTTGGAGGGATTCATCGAACGCCGCAAAGCCAACTTTCAGGGTATCCATGCCATGCTTAAGCCATACGAAGACCGCTTGATCCTGCCGCAGGCCACGCCCAACTCCGACCCTTCATGGTTCGGGTTCGTCGTCACAGTGCGGGAGGACGCCGGTTTTACGCGCAACGACCTGACCCGCTTCCTCGAAGCCAACCGCATCGAGACCCGTAACCTGTTCAGCGGCAACCTGCTGCGCCAACCGGCTTTCATGGACATCGAGCGCCGCGTAGTCGGCGACTTGACCAACACCGATATCAT
>JAKANW010000840.1 GCA_021823555.1 Chloroflexota bacterium | reverse complement strand
CCTGGTCCTCAATCTCGTCAATTTCCTCGTCAATCCGTTCCACGATGGGCATGTAGTTTGCGACCACGTAGTCAATGATCTTGTAGAGCAGGTGGTCGGCCCCGTCTTGCAGATAGCGCGGGTCGCGTTGACAGTTGGCGCGCACCGACTCAATGGCCGGGACGGGATGGTCGTGATGAGTGACTACATAGTTGGGGCCGAGGAAAATATCCAATTCGTCCACTTCGGTATCCCATGCGCTTTTCTCGTGACCGTTGATGTGCATGTAGTTGATGACGAGGTAAACATATTCGCCCCAGTCGTCAATTTTTGGGCTATGGCTTTGCTGAAGGGCGTCTTCGATGGAGAGGGGGTGGAACCCGAAAGACTCAAGGATGGGCTGACAGACTTCGGGATCCTCGCTTTCGAAGTCGAGCCAGAGTAAACCCCGGCGGTTGCGGAGAGTCCGCGAGAGGGTGGCCGGATCGAGTCCCGTTTGAAGCGGCTTGCCCGGCTGGAAGAAAATGGTGCGAATCATATCGTCTCCAAGGGAAACATCCAGAAAATTATCATGAAAATCAATAACTTATATTGACAATTTGAAAAATATCGCTATAATATATTTATAATTCAAAATAAAACTTACGGATTATTCAAATTTCGGAGGTAAAATGAACCCCGCTCTCACTCGATGCCCTGTTTGTAAGAACGAGTTGACCGTTACGCGCCTGCATTGCTCCTCGTGCGATACGGTTGTGGAAGGCCGTTTTACTGCGGGGCACTTTGCCAACCTCACCGCCGAACAACTTGATTTTATCGTGACTTTCGTGCGCGTGGAGGGCAAACTTAACCGCATGGAAGGCGAGCTTGGTCTTTCGTATCCCACCATTCGCAACCGCCTGCATGACGTGATCCGCGCGCTCGGCTATGAGCCGGGCAAGGAAGAAGCGCCCGTGGAGATCACCGATGAAAAACGCAAGAGCGTGCTCGAGGATCTCGATGCCGGCAAGATCAGCGCAGAGGCGGCCATGCGCATCCTGCGCGGAGAGGAAGCCTAGCCATGTTGAAGAAGACGCTGGCCGTTCGCGCCAATTTCAAGATTGTTTTGAAAGATTCGCCCGGCGACTTACGCCTGACCGGCTGGGAACGGGACGAGATCTTGGCCAAGTCGGATGGCGACGCGCTCGATCTGGCGCTGAACGGGGAAACGGTCACCATCACCTGCGATGACGATCTCATCCTGAACGTTCCGCGAGGCGCGTCTGTGCAAGTGGATCATGCCAAGGGGGATGTGGTTGTCCGCTCGTTGTTGGGCGGCCTCTCCTTTGGCGCAGTGATGGGTGACCTGGCCTTGCGCGAGGTGGGCGCGCTCGCCATTGGTTCGCTCGAAGGCGACATGAGCCTGCGCGTGGGGAACGGCCCGATCCGCGCCGATGAGATCAGCGGCGATGTTGCCATCCGCGATGTGCATGGCGATGTGAACCTGCGCACAGTCGGGTCGGATTTGTACGTGCGCGGCGTGACTGGCAACCTGACGGCGCATACGCAAAGCGACGCCTCGCTCTACCTGGAGCCTGGGCCGGGCATGTCCATCAATGTAAGCGCGGAAGATGATATTCTTTTGCACCTTCCGCCCAATGTCAACGCAACCCTGACTCTTTCCGCGGATGACGCGGATCATATCGAAGTGCAGATTCCCGCCGCGATGATCTCGGGCAAAAACCCCCGTTCGGTGATTCTGGGCGACGGCTCGGCGGCTATCAACCTAAAATCTGAGGGCGACATCCTCGTCACCAGTGAATCCTCCGAGTGGGAGGATGTGGCCGAGTTTGCGAATTTCGGCGAAGGGTGGGGCATCCCTGGCGATCTCTCCGAGCGGATCAACCACCGCGTGCAGGAGGCCACCCGCCGGGCGCAGCGCCAGACCGAGGCGGCCGCCCGCCGCGTGGAGCAGAGGATGCGCCAACAGGGACGCCGCTTCGCATTCAACTGGGGCGGGGGCCGCGGCGGCTTTCCGACTCCTCCCGCTGAGCCGGTTTCAGATGAGGAGCGTATGGCAATCCTGAAGATGTTGCAGGAGAAAAAGATCAGCGCGGAGGACGCGGAGAAATTGCTGGCCGCGTTGGAAGGAGGCTCGTAATGTCATCGGAGGAACGTCAACGCATTTTGAAGATGGTGGAAGACGGCAAGATCAGCGCCGAGCAGGCGCTGGCCCTCTTCCGCGCGCTGGAGGAGCATGAAGAAGCGGCGATGGAAGCCTATCAGGCGGAACCCGTTCCGGGCGGGGAGGGAGGCGGGTTCGCTTCCCAGCCGGCCGACGCGCCGGAGTTCGAGGAAGTCAAACGGCGTGCTCGCAAGTTCGCGCAAATCCCGCTCTGGATCGGCGTCATCCTGACCGTGCTCTTTGCGGGGCTGATGTATTCGTCCCTGCAGAGTTCGGGATTTGGTTTCTGGTTCTACTGCCTGACTTTCCCATTTTTGTTCAGCGTCTTTTTGGTGGCGCTGGCCGCGGGCGGAATGAATTCACGCTGGTTGTTTGTGGATGTGCAACAAGG
>JAKANW010000839.1 GCA_021823555.1 Chloroflexota bacterium | reverse complement strand
TAATGTTGCCAAGAAGATCGATGCCTTTCTAATCGAGCGCGAACAGTCCGTGTTGTCGAAGCTGATCGCCTTGGGCGGCTCGATGGAGGAGGAATCCTTCGAGGTGCAGGTGAAGGTCCAATTGCAGGACCCGGCCGTGGTCAAGACCGGACTCGAGCGTCCCGAAATCGAGATTGTGCGTATCCGTCATTACGACCAGCACGACACGTACTTCTTCTTCGATGATCCAGCACAGGGACGCATCCGCTATCGTGAAGATGATTTCCTGGACGAGAAAGGGCTCATCACCACCACGCGCACGCGCCTGACTTTGATCGGCCAAAAGCGCGAAGATTCCTTTGCCCACGATGTCCTGCTGTCGCGCTCGCGCTTCCTGGCGCCTGCGGTAGAGACCTTGCGCTTCTATCGCGAATACTTCAAACCAGCCCGCGAGGTGGTCATCAACAAAGATCGTCTGCGCTGGCTGATCCGTTACAAGGAAACCGAGTTCTTCGTCAATCTCGACACGATGGATACCCCGGCATTCGGCCACTTCCTCGAGATCAAATCCCGCACGTGGAGCCGCGGCGACGCACAGCACAAAGCCGCGTTGGTCACCGAGCTGCTCTCTCTGCTCGGCGTGGACAGTCAAAAAGCTTTGACTGAAGATTACATTGAAATGGTGACATCATAACGATGAAAGAAAGGGATGAGCCAATTCATCCCTTTCCTCTTTTTATTCACTGATGTTACGCACTTTTGCTCGAAAGCTCGTATTTTCCCTCACCTTAACTCTCTCCCGAAGGGAGAGGGGACTCTCTTCCCCTTTCGGGGGGAAGGGCTGGGGATGAGGGTGCGTAACATCAGTTATTCATATTTCTTTTTCTTCCATAACGTGAGGAGGAAACATGGACAAAATTTTCGATGGCATCCTGAAGTTCATGGCGGGAATTTGCGTTGTTCTTTTCGCATTGGCAACCGGCGCCTCGCTTTTGTTTGTCAATGCAGGACAGCGGCTGTTTAATGCCCAATCTTATTTGAGCGCTCTCGACGCCCAGAATGTCTATGAGCGCATGCCGGCATTGGTAGCCGAAACGCTCACGAACTCTGCGAAGAGCGGCGGCGTCCCGGCCATTTTAAAAGCGCTGCCCAACGCGGACTGGGAGTTAGTCATCCGCACGGTCGTCCCGCCTGAAATCATCAAGTCAACCACTGAACAGGCGGTAACATCACTATTCGATGTCTTAAACGGAAAAAGCGACCTCGCTGCCCTTCCGCTCGCCGACCTCAAATTGCATCTCGCCGGGCCGGAGGGTCTGCAAGCGGTTGAGAAACTAATTTCCACACAACCAGATTGCAGCTTGGAACAACTGGCAGAAATGACTGCCGCCAACTTGTTCGGGGGACAAGGCAAGTTGTATTTGTGCAACCCGCCCAAAAGCCTGACCGGAGCCGTCGGGCAATACATCTTCGAGCCATTACTCCAGTCTGGATTACAAATGACCGCACAAAGCCTGCCGGATTCAATCGCCCTGCTTTCCTCCAGCAACAGCGCCCAAGCCGCATTCATCAAACGCGTCCAATCGATCCGGCGTCTGATGCAGTTCAGCTTCCTTCTTCCTCTGGGACTACTTTTGCTCGTCACCATTTTTGCGGTACGGACGTGGAGAAATTGGTTGAACTGGTGGGGCGCGTCGCTTTTGCTCGGAGGCACTTTCGGTCTGATTGTGTCCGGCGCGGTCGATCCAATTGTCCAATGGACATTCACAACCTACGCGTTACCGCACATCCCGGCCAGCCTGCCCGCCTCGCTGACCGACATTTTGCGCCAGCTTATCAACGCGATCCTCATGGGCATTTCCGCACCCATCGCATTCCAATCTATTCTCGTCCTGCTGATTGGCATGATCATGCTGCTGGCTACGCGTTACCACAAACCAAATACATCGCCATCCCAGCCGCGTGATCGGTACGGCGAAACGCCGGAAGATAAAGCGCCGTCCAAACCTGTGAAATGAAGTCCGCCTCCCGCAGTGCTGCGGGAGGCGTTTTTATTTGGAGAATCTCACAGACCCAATTTGTTATACAATCAAATTGTCGAGAGGCGCATTCCCAATATTGGCATTAATCTTTAACATGAAGGCCGACGATGAAACACAAGAGCTGGCTTCTACTCAATTTAATATTTTTTTCAACGCTGGCTTGCAACATCACCGTCAACACTGCACCAGCGCCAATCCCTTCCCATCAAGCTCCCATCGGTCTCACCCAAGTAACCCTCGGGCCGGGGGACACGGTCACACCTCCGCCTCCAACTCCGACCTCAGCTCCGACGATAACCGTTCCGCCCCCATCACCGGCTTTAGCGCCATCACCTACGAAAGCGCCGCCCACCGCCGCTCCAGCCTACGCACAGTCTCGGCCAGGTTGGTCAAAGATGCCAATTGCCGGGCAGGACCCAGCACCGCGTATGATGTGGTGACCTCCTTCTCCAAAGGACAGGTGCTGCAAATTGTGGGGCGCAACCCCGATCTCAAGAATACCTGGTGGCTGGTGGTCATTCCC
>JAKANW010000838.1 GCA_021823555.1 Chloroflexota bacterium | reverse complement strand
TCGACGCGTCCCATTGGCAGGTTGATACGCGCCATCAGGTTTTGCTTTTCGATCTGCCGCGCCATCTCCTCCGCAGGAGCCTCCTCGCCAATGGAATACAGGCCTCGGGTATAAAGATCGCTGAGCTGGTCGCTCGTCGTGGAGATCAGGCGTTCGACCGGTTCGGCAAACGAACGGGCACGGATCGGAGTCCAGTTGTTGTTGCCGAAGCGCACGCCGCGCCGCACCAGGTCGTAGGAAATCTGCAGGTAATCGTCGTACGAGCGGTACAGGTCGGGCAGGTCAATTTCAGGAGGGTTGGGAAAGGTGAGATTGCGGACTGAGTCATTTTCGGTGATCACCACGACAGGCCGCCCGCCTCGCACTTGCGCCTGAAGCGGGGTGGAGGCTGATGTAGCGATGAACAAGCTGGCAAAGGCGCGCAACAACCTCGCAGAGGTGATGTAGAACTCGGACTTGTAATCATCGAAATGTTGGGGCACAGTACCGCTGTGCCCGTACTGCTCGCGCTCGGAGGCGGGCAGGTGCATGAAATCCCAGGCGAGGAGCGGCTCGGGCAGTGACATGTTAACGTGGATACCAGCAGTCGCGAGCGTGTCGCTGTAGAGGTCAACACAGCGTTCGAGATAGCGCCGCTTGGCGATGGCCCAATTGCCGGGAATGCTTTCGTGGCTGATGGCGGTCAGGAAGATGAGGTTGCCATGCCAATAAAAGAGACGCTCACCGAATTCCTTGCCTGCACGGATAAGGGCATTCATCAACACAGCTTCCATCAAGCGAGCTTCGTACACCGCGCCGCGTTGACTGAAATAGGGGCGCGTGGCAAATTCCACCATCCAGTGAAAGACTTCGAGTTGCGAAAATTTTCCCAGCCATGCAGGCAGGCAGGTCGCGCGCAAATAATCCACAAAAGATTGGCGCGCCGGGCCGGAGCCAACCGTCAACAAGGGACGGAAGTGCTCGTCGAGCAGATTCCATTCGAGTTCAAAGCCGTTTAATCCGCCATCGGGCTTTTGCTCCTGTGCGGACTTGGCGGCCAGTTTGTATTTTTCAGCAAATTGTTGAGGGTCGTAGGACATAAGTTTTCACCACAGATGAACAAAGATAAACGAAAATAAATACAACGAACCGCGAAGAGCGCAAAGATTCTTTTCTTGTTTTTTCTTCGCGCACTTCGCGTGCTTCGCGGTTAATTAACCCTTGAGGGCATTCAATCCTTCCATCAATCGTTTGAACGCGCCTTCGGTTCTTTCCACGGGCGTCGCATACGAGAAGCGAATCCAGTCATTGCCGAAGGGAGAGAAAAACGCGCCGGGGACGATCGCGACGCCGTACTCTTCGGCCAGATATTGACCAAGCGGTTCACTGTCTGCCAACCCCTTGGCCTTGATAAACTCTCCCACGTTCATGAAGGCATAATAACCTTTGCCGAGAATGTATTGCAGTCCGCTTTTTTCAAGCAGTCCCTTCAAAACTTTACGGCTGGCGTTGGTCGGCTCGACAATTGTTTTGGATGCTTCGGAATACCCCATCTCATAGGCAGCCATCGCCACAGCCAGCGAATAGAATGAGGGGATCACGCCATGGGAGGCGCGCGCCACGATAAATTTGATGACGCTTTCATCTGCGATCAAGTGACAATTGCGAATATTCGACCCGCCCAGGCTCTTTGTGATCCCGTCCAAAAACATCAAGCGTTTGCGTTCTTCGGGGGTGAATAATTTCAGGATTGCATTGAGATCATTGGGCTGTTCGTCCGTCACGTAGTGATACATCCAATCGAACAGCACGAACGCCACACCCGCCTCCAATGCGGACTTGGCAAGCGACACCATCTTCCCGGTGGGAGTGGTCAGGCCGGTTGGGTTGTCAGGATTGGTGATAACGAGACCCGCCACTTTTCGTCCAGATTGATCTGCTACTTTCACACACTCTTTGATCCCCTCCTCCGAATAGACCCATCCCTGAGCGGGGTTGCCTGGCGCCCACATCACGTTCGCGCCCACGCCATACGGCCCCCAGTTGTACGAAATCCACGGCACGCGCGAGACGATGATCACATCGCCCTGCCGCCCGTGACCGAGGGCAAGCATCGCCTGATAGGCTTTGATCAAAGCATCGCGTCCGCCCGCGGCGCCCAGCACGTTTGCCGGACCCCAACCCAGATCCGCATCCAGTTTCCAGTATTGTTCGACAACGGATTTGCGGTAGGCGTCTGTGCCGAAGGGCATATCGTAAGCGCTTCCATGCTCGACCTGTAGCTGGGCCGCGCGCTCGAGGATCGTTCGCGGCACCCCGGGCAGGGACGCCCCACCGTCGCCCTGGGAGGCGTCGAACGTTTTCGAGTCGGGATGCTTCTCCTTGTACACCTTGAGCGATTTGTTGATCAGGAACATGCGGGATGGTGGGATGTCTGCCATCTCGCGCAGATGCCCACTCACAGGGACGAGGTTCTTCTCATCCACAGCGAAAACAGGGGTGGTGTTGGAAATGGTCATGGTCTCTTCTCCTTTGATCCCTCACCCCTGCGCCCCTCTCCCGGTGGGAGA
>JAKANW010000837.1 GCA_021823555.1 Chloroflexota bacterium | reverse complement strand
TTTCCCCTTCTTCCTGCTTGTCCGCCTCTGACACGATCTCCAGCACGATTCGATTGGCTTCTTCGGCGTTGGCGGCGCGGTGGATGATGACGCCGTTTTCCGCAAGACGCGCGGTGAATTGCTGGACGTATTCATCGAGATGTTCGATCACGTCGGCGCGGACCTGGTGGGCGCGGTGGCGGCGCGATTCCCAATCGGGCAGGGACTCGAGTGCGGCGGCACGGACCTTGAGTCGGCGTTCGGTGTTGGCGTCGAGCGCGGCCTGTAGGGATGGGTTGTCAATGGATTGGCGGATGCGTTCACGGAAAGTGGTGGTCATTTGCGGTTAATTGTAACCACAGATGGAAAGGATGCAAGGGGCGGGTTGCCCGCTTGCATCCTTTTTTATTGCGTTACTATCGAGCATCAAGTTTGGGTTTCCCGCTCATGGGTATTTTACATAGACCTCCACGAATTTGCCGCGTTTGTAGTTGTACCAATAGACTGCCACTTTGGGGTTGGCACAGTCGCCATAGGAATTGCAGGTGAGTGTGCCGGTATAGCCTCTGTAACCATAGGTGGCTTGCAGAGCTTCGCGCAGCGCCTGGCGGCCAATGACGAGTGTGCCGTCCTCAAGAACCTTGGCGGTATTTTGAACGGCACTGAGCAGGATGGCCGCCGCGTCGTGACCGTAATCCGCGGCGTTGCCGGTGACGGAGGGAGAGATGTCGGTAATATAGGTCCCGTAGCCCACTCCATATGGACTGTTTGCATAGTCGCCAGATCGGTAGAAAAGAACCGGGTCTCTTAGGGCACTGGATCCGAGTATGCGACTATATAGTTCATAATGGCGCATTTGGGAAATAAAACTGCTGGCTTGCGGCGGGGTCATGGACAGGTAAATTGCATCCGGCTTACTGTAGTAATAGTTGTAGGAAATATCGCTCAAAATGGATGAGAAGTCGGTCGTTTGCTGTTCGATTTTGTATTGTGCGATCACCTTGCCGCCCACCTTTGGAACTGCTTGGGAAAACAGTTCCGCCATGGAGCTGAAGTAGGTGTTGCTGGCATCGAAAATGATCACAACATAATTCCAGTTTTGTTTGGAAGCATAATTTGCCATGGGCTGGGCTTCGACCGAATCCGGCGGGGCGACGCGGAAATATCCATTGATGTGTGACCCGCGCTGGGTCAGGGAGATGCGAGTGTTGGTGGGTGAGATCATGGTGTAGCCGCGGGCCAGAAAATATTTCATGGCCGCGTCCGCGGAGGCGGAGCAGGTGGTCCCGATCACGCCGATGAAACTGGGGTCTGAGACGATCTGGTTTGCGGAATTGGCGGCCACATTGGGGTTGCAAGCTTCGTCGAAGGTGGCAATGTCGATGGGATGACCGTACATGTTGCCCATTTCGTTGACGGCGTGATACACACCATCCGATGAATTTTTGGCAACACTGGCGGTCAAACTGCCCGCGCCGTAGGCCAGCAGGGTGGCGAGACGTATCGGTTCCCCGGGCCTGTAGATGACGCACCCCAGCGGATCGGTGCAGGCGATGGGCGTGACCGTGGGTGGAGGAACAGTGACGGTCGGCGGCGTGGTGGGAACGACCGGTTCGGCGGTGGGAGTTTGGATGGCTACCAGGACGAACGTGGTGAAGTGCTCCACCTGACCCGAAGCGGTCAGTCCCTGCGAATCGACCAGTCCTTTCGCGAGTTTTTGCAATTTAGGAGCGAGGTCAGGTGCATAAAAATAAATATCCTGGGTGATGTTGGCCAGCTCGGGGCGCGGGTTGAACAAAGGGATGGTGATGAAAGGATATTTCGTGAAGTTGTATGGGGAGGGTTCCAGTGTGATCGCACCGAGTGCAACGTTGGTCGCACCGGTTTCCTGTTTTACTAGCCGGTCCAGGTACTGCGCGTCGGAATCGGTGATGCATGAGATCGTGAATGTCTCCTGCGTTTTGTTGAAGCTGTTAGGCTGGAATTGCACACTCGCGGAGACGTATTCGTTCCCGAAATTCTGGCACTGCACGGAAATCGTGTCCCCCGCGACGTTGTTGACCGTTTGGGTGTTGATGTTGCGCGGCGGAGATGTGTCGGGGTTTTGTGGCGTGGGCGTGGGGCCGATGCACATGAGGGTCACCGCCGCGAGAATCAAAGATGCCGCGGACATCACAAGTGTGCGGGTGCGTTTCATACATTCTCCTTATGGGAAAAAATTTCTTGGCTCGCGGGGGAATGTGGATGCGGCGTGGAAAACTTGCTTTGGGCTAAATGATCCGCTTGACCAGGTCGATCAACATTTGCAGCAGTTGGAATTGAGAACTGCTCAGCGTGAAGCTTGGAAAGACAACGTTCAACAGCGCGGGCACCCATTCGTTCAGCTTGTTGGTAAAGGCCGTCACGATGGTGGTGATCACCGGCGCACCGGAGCCGGTCAGGTAGGCGGCCAGTTCGCCGAAGTCGTACAGATCGGGGAGGTGGAACCAGCCAAAATGGAAGTGGAGCAGCGTGTGCACGTCGAAGGCCATCAGGCTGATGATCAGGTTGGCGGCCAGGATGGAGGCGGCC
>JAKANW010000836.1 GCA_021823555.1 Chloroflexota bacterium | reverse complement strand
GAACAACTACGCGGCGGGATCGTCCACGCGCTATGCCTGCGTCCGCTATGGGAACGTGGTCGGTTCGCGCGGCTCGGTCGTGCCGCTCTTCCTCAAGCAACGCGCCAGCGGCAAGATCACCATCACTGACGAACGCATGACGCGCTTCTGGCTGTCGCTCGATCAGGGCGTGCGCTTCGTCATCAACTGCATCGAACAGATGGAAGGCGGCGAGGTCTTCATCCCCAAGATTCCCAGCACCAAGGTCATTGACCTGGCGCGCGCCATCGCCCCCGAAGCGAAGATTGACATCATCGGCATCCGCCCTGGCGAGAAACTGCACGAAGACCTGCTCTCCGAAGATGAGGCCCGCAACGCGGTCGAACGTGACGGCATGTACATCATCCGTCCGCCCGAGACGCTTTGGAATCGCAGTCAGCAATATGAAGGCAAACCTTTGCCCGAAGGTTTCTCGTACACCAGCGACAACAACACCGAATGGCTCGACCTCGAGGGCATTCGCAAATACATTGCCCCCTTTGAAGAACTCTTCGCGAAAGGCAAGCTCGAAGGATGAAAGGTACACAGGTAAACCGGTACACACGTAAACACATGACCTGTGTGCTTGTGTACGTGTCTACTTGTGTACCCCAAAGGGAGACCCCATGAAACTCCTCATCACCGGTTCCAGCGGATTGCTCGGCCTCAACCTGGCGCTCGACGCGATGGCGGCACACGAAGTCATCGGTGTGAATCACGCAAAGTTGAAGTCGCCGCCGTTCCCCATCGTCAACGCGGACTTGCTGACGGAGGGGGAGGTGGAACGCGTCCTCGACGCGACGAAGCCCGGGGCGGTCATCCACTGCGCGGCTCTGGCGGACCTCGAGGCCTGCGAGGCCAACCCCGACCTGGCGCGCCGCCTGAACGTGGATCTCCCGTCGGCGTTGGCGAAAGCCTGCCGCGACCGCGCCCTGCCCATGGTCCACATCTCGACCGACGCCGTGTTCGACGGGACCAAGTCCGGGAGTTATGTGGAGACCGACGAGCCGAATCCGCTCAGCGTCTACGCGCGAACGAAGTGGGAGGGGGAGCGGGTCGTGCTGGACGCTCATGCGGACGCCATCGTCGCGCGCGTCAATTTCTACGGCTGGTCTCTAAGCGGACGCCGGTCGCTGGCCGAGTTTTTCTATCACAACTTATCCAACAACAAATCCATGACCGGTTACACCGACGTCATCTTCTGCCCGATGCACGTCAGCCATTTGAGCGGCATCCTGCTTGCCATGCTCGAGAAAAAGTTGCGTGGGCTGTATCACGTGGTCGGGCCGCAACCGATGAGCAAGTATCAGTTCGGGGTGTACATCGCCAACCGTTTCAAAATGAACGCCGCCGAGATCTCGCCGCGCTCCATTCACACGTCCACCCTGATCGCCCAACGCGCCAACAACTTATACCTTTCCATTGACAAGTTATCCACCGATTTGGGCCTGCCTATCCCCAGTTTCTCCGCCGGGCTGGAACTGTTTTATCAACAGTATCAGGAAGGTTATCCACAAAAATTGCGGAGTTATGCACAGTGAGTCGGGTTGCCAGCCCCCACTTACCCACAGAAAACGGAAATGTATGCACCGCAAGTGGCCGCTGCCTGCCCGACTTATCCACAGCCCAGGGGCGTTTGTGAGCCAGGTTATCCACAGAAATTGCGGAGTTATCCACAAGGAACCTAATGAAGAATCTGCTCAAACTCGAGGAATTTTTATTGTTCGGTCTGGCGCTCTATCTGTTTTCGCAAATGGACTACGGATGGGGTTGGTACGCCTTGCTGTTTTTCGCCCCCGACCTGAGCATGCTCGGCTATCTGGCCAATTCCCGCTTCGGCGCGTGGACCTATAACCTGATCCACCACAAGGGGCTTTCTGCCGCCGTCTATGTTTTGGGCGCTCTGTTCTCCGTCCCGTGGCTGATGTTTGCCGGGACGATCCTGCTCGGTCACTCCAGCCTTGACCGGGTACTTGGCTATGGGTTGAAGCATGAGGATGCGTTTCAGAATACGCATTTGGGGAGGATTGGAAGATAGCTCAGAAAGCGGTTATGAAGCTGGAGCGATGTGTTAATAGGAGATATCATACATACCCATTGACTGGCTTATCCCCCTCATTGCTTTTCCGATGACTATTTTTTTGCCGGATTCGCTGTAGCAAGGCAAATGCGCTCCTTCGGAAACTTGCCCACATATTCGATGCTGTTTGTCAAATAAAGTAGGCTGGAGAAGCGAAACTGAACCACCCCACCTGCTTTTTCGAGTAAGACCTGACATGCCTGATCTGCGCCGCCGTGGTTAACCAAAGCCTGCGCGCGGACAATAACGAGAGTTTGTCGGACTTTCGCGGAGGCATGTCAGGTCTCCTCAGACACAAGGAGACCAATATGGAAATTAAATTTGGAAATAGAACGATTGGTTTAAATCACCCCACCTACTTCATCGCGGACATTGCCGCCAACCACGATGGCGACCTCGACCGCGCCAAGATGCTCATCCGCCTCGCCAAAGAAGCGGGCGCGGACGCGGCCAAGT
>JAKANW010000835.1 GCA_021823555.1 Chloroflexota bacterium | reverse complement strand
GCTCATGCCGTTGAAGATTTATTCGATCTGGCTGATGTCGTTTCTCGCAATGCCCATGTTGCGTTTTCGTGAACTACTGATAATTGTCTTACCGGCGCGCCGAGGCCGCTGACGCCAACCCCGATCAATCTCACCGGCTGGTTTGGCCTGCGAACTTCATGCAGCAATTTTAAGGATGTCTTGATGATCTCGTCATCGTTATCGGTGGGTTGGGGGAGTGTTACCTGCCTCGTCAGTGTGGTGAAATCCGGCCAACGGATTTTTAGTTTGATGGTCCTGCCTGCCAGGTCATTTTTACGCAGCGATCTGCCGACCTCTGCTGAAAGTTCCCGCAATGTCTTTTCGATGACCTTATCTTCGCGGACGTCCACCGAGTAAGTGATTTCCTGGCTGATGGATTTGACCTCATGCTCTGTGACCAATGGCCGGTCATCCTGACCTTTGGCGCGGCGCGCCAGATCGCGGCCATTCTCACCGAAGCGGCGGATCAAATCCTGCTCAGGCCATTTGGCGATATCGCCAATCGTGTGGAGGTTGAGTTCAGCCAGTTTGGCTTCGGTCTTTGGGCCAACGCCCCACAGCATGTTTGCAGGCAGGGGCGCGAGGAAAGCCGCTTCCTGCCCCGCGGGGACGATGGTTAATCCAAAGGGTGGACCGTCCTTCGACTGCGCTCCGCTTCGCTCAGGACGAAGGGCGCTTTTTTTGCCGACCTCAGTCGCAATCTTTGCCACCAGTTTGTTGGAGGCGATGCCAATGGAGCAGGGTAAATGCAGCTCGTCGCGGATGGCAGCCTGAAGGCCGCGCGCGATGCGTTCCGGGGCTTCGCGCATGTCTGTGATGTCCAGGAAAGCCTCATCAATGGATATCTGTTCGACCAGAGGAGTCAAGTCGTGTAATTTTGCCATCACCTGCCGCGAGACTTCGCTGTATAACTGATGCCGCGATGGGATGACGATCAGGTTGGGGCAGAGCCGCAGGGCGCGGCTCATGGGCATGGCGCTTCTCACTCCCTTCCGCCTGGCCGCATACGAACAGGAGGCCACCACGCCGCGCTCCTCCGGTTTCCCACCCACGGCGAAAGGCTTGCCGCGCAGGCTGGGATTCCGGGTTTCTTCCACGGCGCAAAAAAAAGCGTCCAGGTCGAGGTGCAAAATCGTGCGTGTCATATCCCTATTATAAGAAAAATAGGCCATAAGTTCGATATGAAAAGATATTGAACATTCCTTAAAGAAAAGTTATACTTAGATATGGCGTATAGCCAAAAATGGAACCTTTTGCTTTACAGCGCCGTCATCATGCAGAAGTTTGAAGAAGGAGGATCCCATGCAATCCCGTTTAAAGACCGCTTCCATTATTCTTTTGGCAGCACTGATGCTCTCGTTTGTCCCGGCAGCGACATTTGCACAGCCCGTGGCTGCCTCGTCAACCTGTGACTGGGCGCAGTTCATCGCTGATGTCACTATACCAGACGGGACATACTTTGCCCCAGGCACGGCTTTTAAGAAAACCTGGCGTTTGAAGAACATCGGCGCGTGCACCTGGACAACCAGCTACGCGTTGGTGTTCGATAGCGGCGAAAGGTTTGGCGCGCCGGCGGCGGTGAACTTCCCGATTAATGTGGCTCCGGGCCAAACCGTGGATTTGAGCCTGGATATGACCGCCCCCAGCACGGCCGGTCAATATTATGGCTACTGGAAGCTGCGCAACGCCGCCGGCGCGCTCTTTGGGATTGGCTCGACAGCCAACAAGGTTTTCTGGGTTGAGATCAATGTGACCTCCTCCTCGGGCGTCGGCTACGACTTTACCGCCAATGCGGCTTCCGCTTCATGGTCGAGCGGCGCGGGCGCCCTCTCCTACCCGGGTACGGAAGGAAATGCCAACGGCTTCGCGCTCCGGCGGGATACCCCCAAGTTTGAGTCGGGAGTTACTTCCGCACTACCGGGCCTGCTCTTTGTACCCAACAATGTCACGAATGGCTATATTCAGGCTGTCTATCCGGTCTTTCACGTTTTGAGCGGGGACCGCTTCCAGGCTACCATTGGCTGCGAATATGGCGCCACCACTTGTTACGTGGAATACCGCCTCCTGTACCAGATCGGTTCGGGAGCTGTCTACACGTTCTGGACCTTCCGCGAAAAATATGAAGGGTTGACATATAACGTTGACCTGAACCTTAATGCGCTGGCGAACCAGGATGTGAAATTTATCCTGGTCATTTCGGCTTATGGTTCCCCGGTTGGGGACCGCGCCCTGTGGGATAATCCGATCATCTCAAGGCCGGGCGGCGGTACGCCTCCCACCATTACGCCTACCGTGACGGGTACTCCGCCATCGCCTACGCCGGGACCCGCTGCTTGTGACCGCGCCCAATTCATTACTGACGTTACCGTACCGGACGGCACGGTCTTTGCGCCGAATACCGTCTTTACCAAGACGTGGCGTTTGAAGAATGTCGGCACCTGCACGTGGACAACCAGTTATGCCTTGATGTTCGCTAGCGGCGAGAAAATGGGCGGGTCAGATTCTGTGCCGATGCCCACGAACGTCGCTCCAGG
>JAKANW010000834.1 GCA_021823555.1 Chloroflexota bacterium | reverse complement strand
GTGATCGTGACCCACGACCCAAGCGTTGCCCGTCAGACCCGACGCGTGCTGGTGATGGCCGATGGAAAGATTGTCCGGGAAGACCGCATTGGTTCTCCGTTGGAGGAAGACCTGAAGATGTGGCGTCACTCCGGCTTGGGACAGCAGATCGTCTCCGGCAAACATGAAGAACTGCACGCCCTTGGCATATCAGACCATCAGGTGGATGACGTGAAGGTGGTGTTGGACTTGGCGAATGGAGAATAGATTGGAGACTGATATGAAAAACCAGAATGATCAAATGACAGTCGAGACCTACACCGCCTCGCATTGGCTTCGGTTGATCTTAATTTACCTGCTCATTCCGCTGATTCTTTTTGGCTTTGGGTGGGACCTTGGCTGGTGGCAGGCATGGGTCTTTTCATTGTTGATCCTTGCCGCCGGTGTTGGAGGGCGCATTTGGGCCGAGTGGCGCCATCCAGGCTTGCTCATGGAGCGCGTCAAATTTGACACTGCGGTAGGCGTGAAGCCTTGGGACAAAATCCTTGCTCCGTTGATGTCCATCAGTGTTTCATTTCCATTGGTCATCGTGGCAGGATTGGATCACCATTACGAATGGTCGCCCGCCTTTCCGCTGTGGAGCAACCTACTCGGTCTCCTCCAGGTCGGTTTTGGATACGCCTTTGCCGTGTGGGCCTTGGCGGAAAACCGTTTTTTCTCCAGCGTGGTGCGCATTCAGACGGATCGCGGCCATGTGGTCTGTGACACGGGACCGTATCGCATCGTTCGCCACCCGGGCTATCTTGGGAATATCCTGCCGCTCATTGGCATTGTCCTCGCAATGAGTTCTGCTTGGACGCTGATTCCTTCGGCTGTGGCGTTTGTTATCGCTTTGGTTCGAACCGAGTTGGAAGACCGCACGCTACAGGATGAACTGCCAGGGTATCGAGACTATGCGCGGCGCGTGCGTTATCGGCTGTTTCCTGGGATTTATTAATGGCTGAAAAAGGATTGAAAAAATGACGCTCGAACGAATCGTTCAATTGGCAGGAGGACTCTTCGCTTACTCCACGCTTGCCATCGTTCTCTACGGTGTTTGGCGCGGGACTCGCCGCCAGGCGGGACGCACGGTCGGACTCGCCGGTAGCTGGCTCCGTTCCTGGTGGTTTTATCTCGCTTCGTCCGCGCTATTCTTTAGCCTTGCCTACCTAGGCTGGACTCCCCTGCCGTGGACGGTCTTGCCGCAAACCCGCGCCTGGATGCTGGCCCTCGGTTCGTTGTCCTATTTCCCAGGCATGTCCTTCGCGTTGTGGGGAAGGTTGGCGCTTGGCAAGAACTACTTCGTCTCGACGGGTTTCGGCGCTCAGTTATTTGAGGGACATCAACTTATCACAAGTGGGCCATTCGCCATCGTGCGGCATCCGATGTACAGTGGACTCATCCTCGCGGCGTTGGGCGCGCTCCTGCTTTATTCCACCTGGACGACTTTGTACTTCTCCTGTTTCGCGTTGTTGTTGATCGTCCGCGCCCGCCGCGAGGAAGTGGCATTGGCGGCGGAGTTTGGCGAGCAGTGGCGGGATTATTGCAAACGAGTCCCAGCGTTCTTTCCAAAGTTCAAATGATAAATTCTCTACCGTACAAAACCCAGTGGGACGCAGATAAACGCTGATTCCGCTGATGGAAAAGAAAAAAAATCTGCGTTTTCTGCGTTCGTCAGCGTCCAGATTCTAAATGTACGGTAGAGAATAAAGCGATACAATCGCCGTCAATTTACCAGGAGAACCTCATGTGCATCATCTGCGCTTCCATTCCCGCCGTGGCCGCGGTCGGGGCAAAACTAAATGCCGATCAACTCAGCGTGCCGGCCGAAAATAAAAAGCCGATCACAAAGATCACTGGCATCGTGATGGCATTGCTTCTCGCAGCTTCCGCAATTTATCACGCGCTGCGCTGGCAGGGGTGAGCCTGCCTCTGGTTGTGCCATGCTTGAGGAACGGCCATTGACAGGCAGGGCAAAACCTGTATAATTGAAAATGAAAACGTTTTTCAATAACAGGAAATACAATGGCAGAACATCCCTGGCTGACCCAATTGAATGAGCAAGGCTATCGTTTGACTGGCGCACGCCGCGCGGTGGTCGAGACGATGGCGGCCAGCGCCCGCGCCCTCACCCCCATCGAAGTCTATGATGAAGCGCGCGACGCCTATCCAGCCCTCGGCCTCGTCACGGTCTATCGCACGCTCGAAAAGCTCGAGGAACTGCATCTCATTCAGCGCGTGCATCAGCCGCTGGGATGCCAGGCCTTCATCTCCGCAGGCCAGGGACACCAGCACCTCCTGCTGTGCCAGAACTGCGGACAGGTGGCCTTCTTTGAAGGCGATGACCTCAATGCGTTGATCGGTTCGATTGCCCGCAAGACAGGCTACCAGGTCAACGAGCACTGGCTGCAACTCTTCGGCTTGTGCGCAGACTGCCGCAAAAATTAACTCAACCTATCCCTCACCAATTGGTGGGGGATAAAAAAGGATCGTAATTGAAAAGGATTTTCAGTTCCATTATTGGATGGATGACCCTCGC
>JAKANW010000048.1 GCA_021823555.1 Chloroflexota bacterium | reverse complement strand
GGAGCCTTCGAAGCGTTTCTCACGTTTGGCAACCACGATATTGATGAAGAAGGTGATGACCTGGATCAACGCGCCGACCGCGAAGAGGATGTAACTGAGGTAGAACAGCGGGTGCGCCTTGAGCGGAACGTAGGCAGTGAAGGCGACGATGCTTTGCGTGTTGAACAATACCACCCCATTGACCATCAGACCGCCGATGGTCATCAGGACCCAGCCAAACCAGGCTAGTTTGGGCGCGGCATGGCGGGCGTTGAGCAGGGCGGTGGAGCCGAAGTGCAGGCCGGCCATTTCGAAGAACACGATCCACGCCACGAGCATGTCAATGCCGTGCAGGGTGAGCAGGCGGTAGAACCAGGTCGCGCCGAGCAGGTGAATGGCCTGCCAGCGGGTGAGCGCGATCAACAACGCGAAGAGACCGCCCAAGACGAGAGTGACGACCGCCATCACCGCGTTGGCAATGATGAGGCGTTCGGTGTGCAGGTCCACTTTGAGAGTGGTCACGCCGCAGACGCGATAGTCATCCTTCGCGCCTGCCATCCATGGAGTAGTGGGAGCAAGTGTAGCCATCGAAAGCCTCCTATTTCACGATGATCTTGCCGATCATCGTGTGATGCCCGAGCGAGCAGAATTCATTGCAGACCACGGTGAAGTCGCCCGTCGAGGTTGGGACGATGGTGGCGACGTAGTCGTAGCCCGGCAGGACTTGCAGGTTGATGTTCACCGGCTGGAGCGAGAAGCCGTGTTGCAGGTCCATCGAGGAAATATGCAGGCGATAGGTCTGCCCCATCTCTAGTTGCAAGATGGGATACCACTGCCACGTGCTCGCGCGCAGGTACACATCCGCGCCGGGGGGAGGCGCCACAACGGGCAGGGTCACGCCGTTGATGGTCTCCTCGCCGACCTTGTACTGTTCCACGAAGGCGTTCACCTTCGCGGAATATTCATCGCGCGTTACACGATAGGTTTCCGTAGGCACATTCTGTTTGCCCATGAAATACCAGAGCGGCATCATCAAGGTTAGGAACACGCACCATACAAAGGCCACCGTCAGCCAGGTCTTTTCGATGCGGCCCATGGGCTTCCACCAGGTTCGTTCGGGAGCTAACATTGTCTATTCTCCTTTTGTCTCGGCGCTTATGGGGCGGGCGGTACGTTCATCAGATCAATGATTCCCCACAGGTTGTAGATCACACCGCTGATCGCCAGCGAAAGCAGAAACAACAACCAGATATTGTCAAACACTTTCTGCCATTTTGAGGCGGCCGCATTCTCGTGTTTATTCTTCTCGCTCATCGTATTCTCCTTTTCGCAATGTGGCTTATTTCACAAGGATTATCCTATTTGGCGCAATCTTATTCTTTGACTTTGATCTCCGCCGTGACTTTTGTTACAAATTCCCAAAGTTGGTATGATATCCCTTCCCGCCTCGGCACAACCTCGGTGCGGATCCCTCCTCGCCGGGTCCACCTCCCTTGCGATCCATGCCCCGCCCCGCTTTGAACAGCAGGAGCGACGGTCACCCCATCGTGTCACAAAAATATGTAACATAAGTCACTAGCAAAATTCCTCAAAAGACATATAATTTTTCAACAAAAAACAACTGGAGGTTTGTGATGAAAAAAGTCGTATTTCCCGTTCTCGTATTGCTGGCGGTCATTTTGACCGCCTGCGGCGGCGGCGCCAAAACTGATCCCAATGCGCTCGCTCCCGTCCCGGCGGAGTGGGCCGGCAAAACCAACCCCCTCGGCGCAGATGCGGCCACCGCTGGCGCCGAAGTGTTCAAGACCAATTGCGAAACCTGCCACGGTCCGCAGGGTCACGGCGACGGTCCCGCCGGCGCGGCGCTCGATCCTCAACCCAAGAACCTGGCCGATCTGCAAACCCGCGCCGGCGATGACTATCTCTTCTGGCGCATCAACACCGGCAAGGAAGGCACCTCCATGGTTCCGTGGCAGGGCATCCTGACCGAAGAGCAGATCTGGCAGGTGGTCGCCTTCATCCGCACACTCAAGTAACCTGCCGGCCCTGCGCAAGAAATGAGAAGCCAGTCTCATCAATGAAGCGTTCATAACACCTCGAATCAAAAACAGCCCGCCGCAATGGCGGGCTGTTCGCTTCTCTCTACTCTCTGTCCCCTACTCTCCCTTACTTGATGATCCCCAATTTCTTGCCGGCTTCGCCAATCACATCCATGGCGCGCTCGATCTCGCTCGGTTCGTGCGCGGCGGTGACTGTGGCGCGCAGGCGGGCGAGTCCCTCCGGCACGGCGGGCGAAACGACCGGCAGGACGAAGACGTCGTGATGTTGGGCCTCACGCGTCATTTCGAAGGCTTTCTCGTCTTCGCCGAACAGCACCGGGACGATAGCGGTCTCCGTCAGCATGGTGTCGAAGCCCATGCTCTTCAAGCCGCCGATGAACT
Source organism: Chloroflexota bacterium (assembly GCA_021823555.1). The sequence goes on along the minus strand of JAKANW010000048.1, from coordinate 8,686 downwards.
GTTTGGTATTTTCGTTCAGGCGTTCGATGCGCCATGGTTCATCGAGAATGACCTTGAAGGCTTCGTTGGCAGCCGCGGCTTGTGCGGGTGGCAGCGCGGCGGAGAAGATGTAGGCGCGGCTGGCATGACGGAAATAATTGATGATCTCCTTTTTGGCGGCTACGTACCCACCCACCGACGGGATGGTTTTGCTGAGCGTGCCCATCTTGATGTCAATCACGTCGCCCAGACCAAAATGTTCCTCGATGCCGCGCCCGGCCTTACCGAGCACGCCCACGGAGTGCGCCTCATCAATCATCAACCAGGCGTTGTATTTTTTGCACAACTCCACCACCTTAGGCAGGTCGATGATATCGCCGTCCATACTGAAGACCGCATCGGCGATGACCAATTTGGCTACGTCGGAGGGCGCGTTCTTGAGCAGGGTTTCGAGATGCGCCATGTCGTTGTGTTTGAAGCGGCGGAATTCCGCGCCGGACATCAAACAGCCATCCACAATGGAGGCGTGATTCAGTTTATCCGAGAAAACGTAGTCGCCGCGGCCCATCAGCGTCGAGACGACGGTCAGGTTGGTAGCATACCCTGATGTGTAGGTGATGGCGGCTTCGGCGTGTTTGAAGTGGGCGATGGTTTCTTCGAGTTCGCTGTGGATGGTGAGCGTTCCTGCCAGCGTGCGGACGCCGTTTGTGCCGGTACCGAATTTATCCACGGCTTTTTTCGCGGCCTCGTTGATGCGTGGGTGCGCCACCAGGCCAAGATAACTGTATGATGCATACATGCCCATCACGCGGCCGTTCACGCGCACTTTCATGCCGGGCAAAATCTCTTCCACCGCCTGGTTGTAAAAATAAAGATCGTTTTCCTTCAAGAGCATGTAACGATCGGTATATGCTTGAATGCGGCGAGTGACCGCGTCATTGGTGTTATGAAAATCCATGCGAGACTCCTGGGGAGGGATTGCCCCATTATATCCGATGTGAATGAGCAATCATGAACGGTACGAGTACGTCCATCCGATAAAAAGAATCTGCTGCTAATTGCAAAATTTACAACCTCGCCTCTCGGCCTCGACGATGGCCTGGTCGCTGGACCAGAAGAAATTTTCCTCCCCGATGTGGTCCACCAACCCGCCGCGCTTCAGCATGTTGCATACGTTGTCGTGGACGCCGGCGAACATGAGCGTGCCGCCCTGCTTTTCGAGCCGTTCATCGAGACGGTGGATGGCCTCGATGCCCGCCGAGTCGATCAGCGGCACGCCGCGCATGGAGAGGATCAGCGCGTGCGTGTCGCCCAGGTTTTGGAAGGCTTCATTGAATTGACCGGTGGCGGCGAAGAACAGCGGCCCGGTGAGGAAGGCCACGCGCACATGTTGGCATTTGCCGGCGGTCTCGATGCCGCGCTGGCGCAGTTTCTCCGCCTCCACTTCCTGCACGTCGATGTCGATGCTGGCGATTTTGTTGAGGAAGATCGCGGCGGCAATGAATGTGCCGATCATGATGGCTTGGGTCAGGTCGAGCGTGACGGTGGCAAGCATGGTGATGGCGAAGGCCAGCATGTCGGTTTTGAAGCGCTTGCCAAAGATGAACTTGATGGCCGGCCACTCGTTCATGCGGACTGCTGTCACCATTAGTACACCGGCCAGCGCGGCGAGGGGAATCTTTGCCATGAAGGGGGCGAGCAGGAACATGGAGAGCAACAATCCTACCGCATGAATGATGCTGACGAGACGCGTCTGTCCGCCGGATTTGATGCCCACGCTGGAGCGCGCAATGGCGGCTGTGGCGGGGACGCCACCGAAGAACGGAATCACCATATTGCCGATGCCTTGGGCGATCAATTCTTGATTGGCTTGCAGGCGGATTCCGGTCATATTGGAGGCCACCGCGCCGCACAGTAAACTTTCCACCGCGCCCAACGCGGTGATGGTCAACGTGGGCGCGATGAAGTCGGGCAGGCTGGCCCAGGGGACGTTGGCAAAATTCAGGCGGTCGGCGAGGAAAAGGGTCCGGGGGATGTCACCGATCGAGGCCACCGACCAGCCCAACGTCGAGGAAAGAAGCGTGGCGAGGATGATGCCAAGCAGGGAGGCGGGGAAGCGCGCGTTCCATTTCTTCGGCCAGAAGACCATCGTCGCGATGACAACAAGTCCGATCGCGATCGCCTGTGCGTTGGGCGTAAAGCCGCCGTGAAAATAGCCGAGCAGTTTGAGCGCGCTGGTATCGGCCGCGGGGGTTTTGACGCCGAGGAAGTTGTCGATCTGGCCGATGAAAATGATCAGGGCAATGCCGGAGGTGAAGCCGCTAATGACGGCCGAGGGAATGAAGGCGATGAAGCGCCCCAAGCGCAACAGGCCGATGACGAGCAGAATGGCGCCCGAAAACAGGCCTGCCACCCAGATGCCCTCCAGCCCGTAGCGTTGGACGAGAACAATGAGGACGGCGGACATGGCGCCGGTCGGTCCGCTGACCTGGTAGGGCGCGCCGGAGAGAAAGCCCATCACGAAGCCCGCCACGATGGCGGTGACAAGGCCGGCCGCGGCCGAGGCGCCGGATGCGACTCCGAAGGCGAGGGCGAGCGGCAGGGCAACGGCGGCCACGGTGAGACCGGCCAGCAGGTCTTGTTGGAACTTGGCAAGCGAATAGCCAGAGAACTCGTCTTTGTAAAGACGAGCAAGGGAACGTCGAGGCATAGGTTGTGCTCCGAAAAAAAAGATGATTTGCCAACGGCTCCATGCTCCCCCGAGCGGCCTTTGGTTAACGGGCGGTATTTTATCACAAGGAGGGTGCACGCTGATTGCCTAGCAATTGTCTTAGAAAAAGAGCCCGGCGCTTCGTCCGCTAATCCACGCGAATTTTCGCTAATCCATCTGCAATATTTGCAGAGACTGGCAAAGATTGGCGTAAATTCGCGGATAAGAATTCCAAATGCGATTGCTCTGTGCCATTGCCCATCCTTTCAAATGCAATCAGGGGTATCATTGCCCGATGCCAAAGGTCAGGCCGTGTGTCTTACACTTTCTTAACTGATGTTGCGCACCCTCATCCCCAGCCCTTTCCCCGAAAGGGGAAGAGAGTCCCTTCTCCCTTCGGGAGAGGGTTAGGGTGAGGGAAAATACGAGCTTTTGAGCAAAAGTGCGTAACATCAGTTTCTTAACTTGAAAGTTCCTGGATGAAAACGTATGCCCTTCTTTGTTGGCGGTGAATTTTGGGTTGACCCGCGCTATCAGACCGAGACGGTGCAAATCCCGGTGGATGGGATGACTTACCTCAATGGCGGGGAAGCCGCACTGCGCCTGATCTGCGACTACCTGATTTCCCAGTCGGTGCGCGAGATTCTCGTCCCTTCCTATATGTGTCCAACCATTGCCGATGCCTTCGACCGCTACGGAATCGCGTACACGTTCTACGCCATCCGGGATGATTTTCGAATTGATTTGGACGACCTGCTGAAAAAAGCGCCGGGGTTCGAGGCGCTTTACACAATCAATTATTTTGGCTATGGTTTTAGCGAGGAAGAACAAACGGTTTTTGATCAGCTCAAGGCCCGCGGGAGATTGCTCATCGAAGACGACGCGCAGGGAGGTTTCAACCGGGCTTCGACGGCGAATATCCGCTTCAATAGCCTGCGCAAGATTGTTCCTTTTGACGGCTCATTTTTTTACAGCGACCGCGATCTATCTCGCAATCTGGAAAAGTTCGTCGGCCTGCCCAACCATCGCCTGCCGGTGATGCGCCAGTTTCGGCAAACCTTTGCCCGCCTGCTTGCCGAGGATGCGGACGAGTTCGATAAATTGAATCCGCTTTTCGATGAATCAGAACGCCTGTATTATGAAGACCTGACCGTGCTGGGCGATCCAGACGAGCGGAACGCGGCGGAACGTCTGGACTGGGCCGCCATCGAGTCGACGCGCAAGGCCAATCACCGCCGCCTGCGTGACCACCTGACGGGCATCTCCGAAATTGAAATTATCTTTCCAGAGGTATCACCGCATGGCCCGCCCTTGGGTTTCCCAATTTATGTCAAGAACGGCCAACGGGACGCGCTGTTAAATCACTTGCGGGAACAAAGTGTATACCCTCCTGTGCATTGGGACATTCGCAGCGACCCACGAATCAACACCATTCCCCAAACCGTTGCCATGTCGAACCGGATTCTCACCCTGATATTGGATCAACGCTTCAACATGGAAGACATGGATTACCAAGCCAGCGTTGTGCGGGACTTTTTTCGGCGTGGATAATGGGATGAAATCCCCGCGTCATCCAACCGGTTGAAACACCATAATTGGAATGTGACGCTTGGTCATTTGCTGATATTGCAAATAGGGTGGGTGTCGTTCCGTGGCAAATTTCCACAATCTCACATACTCTTCCCCTTGAGCCTCGTGCGCTTCGACCAGGATGTTCTTTCCATTCACCGTGATTCTCGCCCGCGGCTGTTTTTGCAGATTCAAATACCAATCCGCATTCTTGTCCTTGCCCCAATTGGAGGCGACAATCAGGTAAGTCCCTTCATAATAGAAGTAAGCGATGGGGATTTCTCGCGGCTGGCCCGATTTGCGCCCTGTAGTTTGCAGCAGCAGGATGGTCTGTGTGCCGAGCTGACCGCCGATCTGCCCGCGGCTGGCGCGCAGCAGGAACGCGTTAAACGCCATGAACCATTTGATGAAGAGGTCTTTCATAAACCAGCCAGCTTTCGCAATTCATCTTCGCCGATGATCTTCACGCCCAGCGACTGCGCCTTCTCCAACTTCGAGCCAGGGTTTTCACCCAGCACCAAATAGCTTGTCTTTTTGCTGACCTAATCTGTGACCTTGCCGCCGTTGGCTTCAATGAACTCCTTCGCTTCGTCGCGCGACCAGGTGGGCAGCGTGCCGGTGACCACAAAGGTCAATCCGTTGAACGCGCCTTCTTTCTTCTTTCCTCTTTCCTCACCTCGCGGCCACACGCCCGCGGCTTTCAACTTTTTCAGCACCTTCTGGTTGGCCTCGCGCCCGAACCAATCCACGATGGACGCGGCGATGTTCGGACCGACGCCCTCGATCTGTTGCAGGTCCTCAGCGGAGGCGCTGGCGAGCGCGTCGAGATTTGGATAGGCGCGCGACAAGTCATTGGCCATGACCTCGCCCACGCCGTGGATTCCCAGCGCGGTGATCAAACGGTTCAAGCCTCGACCTTTGGCCTGCTCCAACGACCCGAGCAGGTTCTCCGCCTTTTTATCAGCAAAGCCTTCCAACTCCAGCAGTTGTTCTTTTTTCAACGTGAACAGGTCGGCCACATCCTTGACCAACCCGGCCGTGATCAATTGCTCGACGATCTTGATGCCCAGTCCCACGATGTCCATCGCGCCGCGGGAGACGAAATGCTCCACGTTACGGACGAGCTGCGCCGGGCAAGCCGCGTTGACGCAGTACCATGCCACTTCGCCCTCGAAATGTTCCACGGGCTGGCCGCAGGCGGGACAGACTGTGGGCGGCTTGAATCTTTTCTCCTTGCCGGTGCGCGCATCCACCACCGGGCCGATGACGTAAGGAATTACCTCCCCGGCGCGTTTGACCAACACGCGGTCGCCGACGCGAATGTCTTTTTCGGCGATGAAGTCGAAGTTATGCAGGGTGGCGTTTTTGACAATCACGCCGTTGATCTCCACCGCCTCCAGCACGGCTTTGGGCGTGAGCACGCCCGTGCGCCCCACCTCCACGTCAATGCCGAGCAGGCTGGTGGTCACTTCACGCGCCGGGAATTTGAAGGCGATGGCGCCGCGTGGGTCTTTGCCCACGAAGCCCAACTCGGAGGCGAGCGTCAGATCATCGATCTTGATGACCATGCCGTCGGCCTCGTAGGACAATTCGTCGCGTTTTTTGTCCCAGGTCTCGGTGAAGGCGATGGCCGAGTCGATGTCATCGAAGCGGCGTGCCACGTCCGTGACCGGAAAACCGAGGGATTTTAGATATTGCAGAAGTTCCCATTGCGAGTTTGGAACTTCTCCGCCTTCGGAGTAGACGATCTGGTAGACCAGCAGTGTGATCGGACGCGAAGCGGTCAGTTTCGGATCGAGCTGGCGCAACGATCCCGCGGCGGTGTTGCGCGGGTTGAGATAAGTCTTCTCGCCCGCTTCTTCGAGTTTCTTATTTAATTTCTCAAATTCTTTGATGGGGATGAACGCTTCGCCGCGCACAACGAGCAGTTTTGGGACTTGAGCAGATTCCTGACGCACTGGAATTTTCAGCGGGATCGCTTTCACCGTCCGCAGGTTCGATGTGATGTCCTCGCCCACTTCGCCGTCGCCGCGCGTGGCGCCTTGGACGAAGACTCCGCCGCGGTAGTGCAGGACAACCGACAGCCCGTCGATCTTTGGCTCGACCACGAATTTGGTGCGCTCCACGCGGTCGTCCAACTTGCGGACGCGTTCGAACCAGGCCCGGGCGTCGTCTGCGCCGAAGGCGTTGGCAAGACTCAAAATCGGGGCGGGGTGACGCACCTTCTCGAAGCGGTCGGCGGGACCGGCTCCGGCCCGTTGGGTTGGCGAGTCGGGCGTGATCCAGTCTGGATGGTCCGCTTCGATGCGCTTGAGTTCGTTGTACAGTTTGTCGTATTCCGCGTCGCTGATGACCGGTGCGTCGAGTACGTGGTATCGGTAAATATGGAAGCTGACTTCCTGCTTGAGCTGTTCGTAACGAGATTGGGTGTCCATGAATTGATTATAGCCCAACGAAAAATTAAATCAAAACCCCGTTCGCGTGAACGGGGTTTTGCGCTTTATTTCATGAGCTCGGCTGTAACTGCCTTGAGCGATTTGGTGATGGGATGGTCGGGATATTTGAGGGTGAAAATGCCGGAGGAGGCCAGCATCATCATTTCGTCGGAATGGGGAAGTACCGCACCCACCCGGGCTTCATAATTGTTTTCCACGCGGGTGCGTACGTCGTCGAAGTCCCAGGCCGAGGGGATCTTGTTGACGATCAGCATCATGTTGGGAACGTTCAGCTTGCGGGCCACGTCCACGGTGACAGCGGTGCCCTGGTAGTCTTGCTGGTCGGGGCGCATGATGATGATGAGCGCGTCGGAAATGGCGAGGGAGAGCAGGGTCTCTTCGTTCAGGCCGGGGTGCGTGTCGATGATTAGGAAATCCAGGTTCATTTCCTTGACCAGGCTTTGGAAGCCGTCGTTGAGCAGGCCCACGTCGTAGCCTTCGCGCAGGATGCGGGCGATCTCTCCAGCTTTGATGCTGGATGGGATGAGGAAGATCTGGCCCTTGACGGTTGCGCCGAGGTGCCCGGTGACATCGTGGGCGGTATCTTTGATGGCGCATTTTCCCCACAGGTAGTCGTTGAGCGAGTGCACCATCTCCGCTTCGTCGAAGTTGAACAGGACGTGAATCCCCGGGGATGAAATATCCGTATCCACCACGCCGACGCGCATCCCCTCCGCGGCCAAAAGCGCCGCTAGGTTGGCTGATGTGTTGGATTTTCCGGTGCCGCCGCGGAAGGAATGAATGGAAATGATTTTAGGCATACAGGCTCTCCAATCCTAGTTAGTGAGGCGGTTATTATAAGGCTGTATCATGTGGGGCGTCAAATTGCAGTCGCTTATTAATTCGGATTCGTGCCGGTGGATTGCAGAATTTTTATGATATAGTTGGCACGCTCGTTGCAGGTATGCCAACTCCTGCAACCCGTTTTTAATCCCACCAACGACTAATTGTATAGAAAACGCCTCCATGTTACCCCGGTCAGTCGTAAGCGATGAGCATCTGATCCAACGCTTCAAACAAGGCGATTGGGATGCTTTTAATTCGCTCTACGAACGTTACTTGCCGCGTGTGCAGAACCGCGTGCGTTATGTCGTGCCGGAAGTAGATATCGAGGATGTTACCCAGGAGGTGTTTGTCGCGGTGTTGAAGTCCTTAAACACCTTTCGCGGCGAAGCGCAATTCAGTACCTGGCTGCGTACTTTAACAAATTACAAAGTCGCTGAGTATTATCGTAGAAAGAATCGTAAACAAGATCCGCAAGAATCTCCCCTTGCCGAAGCGGAGTCGCTGCCCGATGTTGGCAAGGGGATCCCCCTGGAAGATCGCGTGACGCTGCGCAAGGCTCTGTTGGCTTTGCCGGAGAAGTATCGCGAGATCATCCTGTTGAGGTTTTCCGAAGAGATGCCGTTTGAAGAGATCGCCAATTTCATGGGGATGAACCTGGAAGCGGCCAAATCCCTTTTCCGCCGCGCTGTGGCGGCGCTTCGTAAAAACCTGGAAGAGTCCAATGACCCAAAATAATCAATCCCCGAATCGAGACGAGTGGCTGGCCCACTTTGCCGACCAAGCGCTGGGCGGTGAAGTGGATGACTTGGCCGCGGCCGGCTCCGATCCTGAGATGCACGCGCTGGCAGAAATCATCCTGCGACTCAAACACGCCTTCCCGAAGGAGCAGCCGAATGCCGCCTCGATGAAACGGATCCAGGCAGGGGTTCTCTCCAGGTGGCGTGCCGAGGAGCAGAAAAAAGCCCGCAGGCCGCAGTTCCTGCGCATGGACTGGTTGTCCCAGTTCCGGCGTCCGCAATTTGCCGCGGCGCTGGCGATGGTTGTCCTGGCCGCTATCCTGATTGTAGCTGTCCCATATTTGTTTGCAGGCGGCGCGTCCGTCGCGGGCGCTGCTGGATCAGAAGCACCGTTGCAGATTATTGTGTAT
>JAKANW010000833.1 GCA_021823555.1 Chloroflexota bacterium | reverse complement strand
CTATCCAACGTTTTACATCGACCCCAGTGCGTGCATTGACTGCGGCGCGTGTGTGCGCGAGTGTCCGTTCGGTGCCATCTTCCCGGAAAATGAAGTGCCGGCCGTCTATCGCGCCAAAGGCGGCGAGTACATCAACATGGCTGGCTTGACCGGTCACTACGAGGCCGTCAACCATCACGGCGAGCAGATCATGCTGGATACCACGCGACAATTGAGTCCCGGTGAAGTGGTGGATTTGCGGGAGAGCGTGCAGATGGGCTACGAGTTTTTCAGATAGGTTGAAGTTGGAAGCCGGGTTTCTGCGAAGAACTCGGCTTCTTCTCTATTTTTTGCCCTTACTTTCAAAGATATCGTAGTAGCCCTTATCTAGTTCATCGTCGGATAGGTGCGCATATCGTTGCGTAACCTGAATGTTGGCGTGGCGCGCCAGTTCCTGTGCGAGTTTAAGGTTGCCGGAGCCGCGCAGGACGGTGGTCACGAAATAATGGCGGAAGGAGTGGGGCGTAATCGTGCCGATGGCTTCCTTGCCAAGGGCCTGTTCCACGCGTTCACTGACGATATTTCGCCCCGTGGTCGGTGTCATCGGTTTGATCTTTTTCCCCGCGCCTTTATCGTGGCGGGCAAAGACGGGCAGCGAGGTCAATGGACGGCCGGAACTTCCATCCAACGCGGCGCGTTGCGAGAGATAATCGCGGAGGGCTTGCAATGACCGCGAGGAAAAACGCACCACGGCCTGTTTGTCGCCTTTCCCGATGATCACCGCTCGGCCTTCGTTCCAGTCAATATCGCCGCGGCGCAAGTTGCAGGCTTCATGGACGCGTAAACCAGTGTCGGCTAAGGTGAGTAGAAATGCCCGATCGCGCATTGCGCGTAGTATAGCAACAGATGGGTCTTTGTCCTGTTTAGACAAGTTTTCCGGGTTGGAAACATACGCCAAAACACGCTCAATATCGCTGGTTGGAAATTGTGGAAGGCGGATACCCGGTTTGCGGACGCGCTGTTCGAGGAGAAGATCGAGACGCGGCAGATTGATCTCCGTTAGGCGCTCGGCGGCCAGGAATTTGTAGAAACCTTTTACAGCCTGAATGTAGAGGCGTTCTGTGGCAGGAGAAGCGTCTTTCAAATACATGGCGAAATCTGCGACCAGATCCTCCGTAAGTTCGGATGCGGGGGAGACCTCTGGATCGAAATCATTTTCTTCTTTGAGCATGAGCTGAAACGATTTCAACGCCTTGCTGTACGTCTCTACGGTATTCTTTAGCTTGGCGCGGCGGACGATTTCCAGGTAATTTCTCATGGCTTGGGCAGTAGAGACAATTTCAGGAACCATCTGATAATCTCCTTATTGTTTTCGATAATAATACTTATCGAAAGTATAATCATTATATTCGCCTCGCCATCTCTTGTCAAGAAAAACCGCTCCCCTATTCTGAAAAAAAAGTCAGCGACAAAAGATGAGGATGAAGGCAGGTGAAATAGACACAGGAGCCATGCATGATTTTCATCTTTCATTCCTCCGCCTTATCCTTCAATTCGCCTCCCCTGCCCCACCAATGGCCAGGCAAAACGCGTGATGCGAAAAAGCGAAGCAGCCAGTTTCCTTTAGATTATTACCTGCCTATCCAAAAACTTGTCGTAGAATAGAATGACAGTCACCACAATCACCACGATTTTCTTCATCAACCATTTTCTATCCACCAAAGGACTCGCCATGACCCAAAATTTTGATCTCCTCATCATCGGCGGCGGCATCCACGGGGCCAGCCTCGCCTTCCACCTCTCGGCGCGCGGCGTGCATGTGGCCGTGCTCGAAAAGAACGTCATCGCGGCAGGCGCCACCGGCCGCTCGAGTGGTCTCGTCCGCATGCACTACGACTTCGAACAAGAAGCCGCGTTGGCCTGGGAATCCTTCCAATGGTTTCGCGATTGGAAGGACCGCGTCGGCCCAGACCCGTGCGGGTTCACGCGCACCGGCTTTGTCCAAATCGTCGAACCGGCTCTGGATGACACCCTGCGCCACGTCATCGCCATGCAGCAGCGCATCGGGATCGCCGCCATCGAAGTCACTGCCGCCGACGTTAAACGCCTCGCCCCAAGCTTCACCACCGACGATTTCGACCTCGCTTCCTACGAACCCGAATCGGGCTATGCCGACCCGGTCTCCTCGGCCAACTCGTTGATGAACGCCGCCCGTGTGCGCGGCGCGGTGCTGGTGCAGGATTGCACCGTCACGGGCGTCACGCTCAGCGGCGGCAAGGTCACCGGCGTGACCACCACCAAAGGCGACTACTCCGCCCCCATCGTGGTCAACGCGGCGGGCGCCTGGGCGAACGAAGTCTGTAAAATGGTCGGACTGGACCTGCCGCTCAGCACCTGGGCGCACGACGTAATGTTCGTCATCCGCCCGCCAGAATTGCGCCTGCCCCACCCCACCGTGATTGACTTCCCCAACTCGATGTACTTCCGCCCCGAAGGCGGCTTGACCCTGGTCGGGCTGGAGGATGGCAACCCGCTGGGCGAAAGTCCCGACGGCGACACCGACCACGCCCGCAAAGGATTT
>JAKANW010000832.1:574-2565 GCA_021823555.1 Chloroflexota bacterium | reverse complement strand
CAGGTTCGCGAAGAAGTGGCGGCCGCGGTTGCAAAACGCGTTGCAGAAGGAAAACAGAAGCCAACTTTGGCGACTGTGTTGGTTGGCGACCGGCCCGACTCGGCCGCGTACGTGGCCTCGAAAGGCAAAGCCTGCCAGGAGCTCGGCATGGGTTCCGTGAGCGAACACCTGCCCGCGGATGCTACGCAGGAACAGGTTGAGACTCTTGTCAAGCGCTTGAATGCCGACCCAAAAATTAGCGGCATTTTGGTGCAGCTGCCGATGCCTTCGCACATCGATGAAGAACGCGTCCTGTCGCTCATCAATATCGAGAAGGATGTGGATGGCTTCTCCCCGCTGAATATTGGCCGCCTGGCGCAGAAGGGCCGCGAGCCGCTGTTCGTGCCGTGCACCCCGTACGGCTGCATCTACCTGCTGGAAAAATCGGGCGTCAAGATCGAGGGCGCGAATGCCGTGGTGCTGGGCCGCTCGAACATCGTGGGTATGCCTGCCGCATTGCTGTTGATCGGCAAGAACGCCACCGTCACAGTCTGCCACTCGCGTACCAAGAATCTGCCAGATGTGGTGCGCCAGGCCGACATCATCATCGCGGCCATTGGCAAGACCGAAATGGTGCGCGGCGACTGGGTCAAGCCCGGCGCGGCGGTCATTGATGTAGGCATCAACTCGGTGCCGGATGCCACCAAGAAGAGCGGTCATCGCCTGGTCGGAGACGTCAACTATAACGAGGTCAAGGAAGTGGCCGGTTTCATCACGCCCGTCCCCGGCGGCGTCGGCCCGATGACCATCGCCATGCTGATGAAGAACACGCTGCGCGCGGCGGAAATTCAAGATAAGTAGTTGGTAAGCAGGAATTGGCAATCAGTCCCGTTGTAAGACGGGACTGATTTTAAATTAGATAGGAGAGACATGAAGGGGATCTTGAAGTGGACGGGAATCATTCTGGTTGTGTTGGCGGGATTGATCTTCCTTGCGCTGGCTGTCATCTACATCAAAACAGAAGCGCGTTTGAACCATGTGTATGCCAAGCCAAATGAAACCGTGTCCATTCCAACCAATGCGGAATCCCTTGCCTACGGTAAACGCATCTTCCAATTTCGTGGATGCGAGGCTTGCCACGGCGAACATTTAGAGGGGAAAGTCTACCTGAGCGATCCTGCACTGGGAGAGGTCAACGCTTCCAACCTGACTACCGGCCTGGGCGGCGTTGGACGCGACTACTCTGACCCGGACTGGGTGGCGGCCATCCGTCACGGCCTGCGTCCCGATGGGACTCCGCTGCTCTTCATGCCCTCCACCGAATTTTATTTTTTGAGCGGCGGCGATCTGGGGGCGGTGATCGCCTATGTCAAAAGCGTTCCACCAGCCGACCATGTTCAGCCGCGCAGTTCGCTCTCGCTCACCGGGCGCGTGGCGATGGCGCTCGTGCCAGCCCTTACCTTCATTCCGGCCGAGTTGATCCCCCGCGACGCGCCGCGTCCGGCCGCGCCCGCGCCTGGCATCACGCCGGCATACGGCGAATACCTGACCTACTCTTGCAAAGTTTGTCATGGGTTGACCATGTCGGGCGGGCCGATTCCCGCTTTCCCCGCGGATTGGCCGCCTGCCCTCAACCTGACGTGGGGCCAAGGCTCTTCCCTGCCCGCTTGGAGTGAAGAGGATTTCATCCACTTTATGCGGACTGGCACGGCGCACGGCAAAATGGTCGATTCCAAGTACATGCCATGGACCTCCTACCAACACATGACCGACGATGAATTGTGCGCCGTTTGGGTTTATTTACAGTCACTGCCGTCGAAAGATTACGGGAATCGATAGAAACGCGGGTACAATTCGCCCCATTCCTGGCGTCTAGCCAGAACAACAAGGAGAGAAAATGAGCGAAACAAAAGTGACAGACGGCCAGGTGGTTTCGATGGAATACACCCTGCGCGTGGATGGCAAGGTGGTCGATTCCTCCGCGGGCGGCGATCCGTTGGAATATTTGCATG
>JAKANW010000832.1:0-564 GCA_021823555.1 Chloroflexota bacterium | reverse complement strand
TATCCCCGGTTTGGAGCGCGAAATAGATGGCATGTCCGTTGGCGAGAGCAAAACGGTGGTCGTCTCGGCGGCGGATGGTTATGGCGAAATGGACGAAGAGGCTTTTATGGATGTGCCGCGCAGCGAATTCCCGAATGATGTGCCGCTCAAGCCCGGTTTGGAGATGGAACTTTCCATGCAAGACGGCCAGCGCATGTATGCCCGCGTCGAAAGTGTGGGCGAAAATGATGTCCGCTTGAATATGAATCACCCGCTGGCGGGCAAGGAACTACACTTCGATGTTAAAGTGGTCGCAGTGCGTGACGCGACCGATGAAGAGATGGAACATGGTCACGCGCACGGCGCGCATCATCACTAAACAAACCGCTCTCAAAAGCAACTAAAACCCATTGCACCCCGAGACAAGTTGGGGTGCAATTTATTCTGGGGAATAGAGACAAGGGCCAGGGGGCGCGCTAGCAGACGCAGCGAGGCGCGCCGCGATGTCGGCAACGATTACATCTGGCACGCCGTCAATCGCCTCGGATTGCAAGCGCAGGTCAATAGGGTCGTTGACGTAATCTA
>JAKANW010000831.1 GCA_021823555.1 Chloroflexota bacterium | reverse complement strand
CGTCGGCCAGGACGAGCAGGCCGGCCTCCAGAACCGGCGCGTCTTCCTCCTCGTGCCGGCCGGTTTCGGCGGTGGACAGCCAGCCTCGGAGCCGGCCGAGCACCTGTGACTTCTGACCCGGTGAACCGCTGCGCATCACTTGGATGACCAATTGAGCCTGCTCCTCCAGCGGCAGGTCATTCAGCCGGGCATACAGGTTGTTGAGAATGGCTTCCTCGGAGATGAGCGCGCTCCGGTTGCGAACGTCGCGGTTGAGGTAATTCAGCAAGGTCCTGGTGGCTGCGTCGCGCACGAGCGGCTCGGCATCCTCCAGGCTGTGCTGGCAGAAGCGGACGAATTCCACCTGCGTCACGTTGACCGAGTCCAGGAATTCGATCATACCCTGCCGGTAAAACGCGCCGCGTTGTTTGCCGAGTTCGAGCATCAGGGGCAGGGCTATGCGCGCGTCCATGTCGTACAGCAATTGGCTGATGAAAACAGCCTGGCCGTCCGTGCTGGATTCGTTGGGCAGGGATTCGAGTTTTTGACGCAGCCACTTCAACGTAGCCGGGTCGGGCGGCAGGGCTTCGGACGTGTCTTGGCGGAAAAGGGCCAGGTCTTCACCAGCCAGGAGACCGGTCATGGAGCGCGCGTATTCGCGGCGCACATCGAACATGACGAGCACGTACACTACTGCGGTTCCCATGCTGATGCCAATCAGAACGGGGCCGGTCAGGAGTTGAAATTTGACCGCCAGTCCAAGCAGGCCAGCGAATAACGTGCCCGCCGGAACAATGGCTCCGTTCACAAAGCCGCGCGCCCGCGCCTTGTTGCGTACCGGGACGCTGTTGTAGAGCATGGCATCTAGCGGGTTGCGGAAGGTTTGCTTGACCGCGGTGTGGTCCAGCCGTGCGATCACACCCGTCACGATATTCGGCGCGCCGCTGATGGCTGCCACCGATCCCAGGGTGACGAGCGGGAAGAGCAGGTTCATCGTCCCCACGCCCATCCAGTTGATTAGGCGGCTGAGAAACAGGGATTGGATCAGCAGGCCGCTCACGCTTGAGATGGCGCTGAGTCGTCCGTTGAAGGCGGCCATGCCATTTGGATCATTGGGGAATTGGCTGGCGATCAAGTTGCTTGATTGAATGCTGAGCATAGTCATCAACATGACCATGGCAAAGGTCGCCACGGCCAGTCCGCGCAACAGGCCGGAGTTGCGGACAAAGTCAAATCCTTCGCGCAGATTTTGCAGCCCGCCGCCCTGACCGGACTTGGCGGATTGCGTCTGCAAACGATGCCGCTCGATCTGGTCCAGGTCGCCGCGCAGTTGGCGTTCGATGGACAGGATCAAAATAAAACAAGCGACCAGTGCGAGGGTCCAGACCAGAGGCGTGTTTTGGATACCAAACCATGTGTTGAGCAAGGGGATGGTCAACCCGGCCAGCGCGCCGCCGGCGATTCCTGCGGAGAGCATGAGCGGCAGTGCGCGTTTGGCGCTGCGTGTGTCGTAGAAATCGTTGATGTACGTCAGGATGTGCATCGTTGACAGGTCGCTGAACGCCTTGTAAGCGATGTAGAAGTATGGGTAAACGATTCCGCGCGTCCCGCCGTTGGTAAAGAGCATCACGCGGACTGTGACCAGCCACAATACCATTACCCCCATGATGATCTTCAACAAGCGTCCGTTGCTGATGCGGTCGGCGAAAAAGGCATACATCAAGCCGAAGGCAAAACCAACGATGGCGTATGCCACGAACACCAGGGAGAGGTCGTCTTTGGTCCACTGCGCGCCGAAGAAGAGCGGGTCCAGCACTGCATTGCCCCACATCAAGCCCAGGTAGAAGACAAAGTGCAGGGAATACAGCAGGGCGGTCTTGCGTTCTTCACCCGGAGCAATGGATAGCAGTTTGGTTAGAAAACGCGGCATTGTCGGATCGTTTAGTCTTCGGATGCATCACGCCGCTTGCGCATTTCTGCGGCGCGCTTGGAGAGATCTTGGAAGAATTCATTGTCGGTGATCTCTTCCACCGCTTTTTTGCGCTTGGCTTCGTCGATGACGATCTTCAAGCCTTCCACCTGTTTGCGAAGCTCAGTTTCACGGGTGTAGATCTGTTTCGCCATGGAAGCGAAGACGCGGGCCAGTTGTCCCACTTCCGCGCCGCCGCCGGATTTTTCGATTTCTGCGGTATTCACTTTGTCCCAGTGACCGGCCTCGATGATGTGCGCGGTGTTGGTCAGACGCAGGATGGGTGAGACGATAGTGCGCGCCAGCAGAACTGCCAGGACCAATACTACCAACAGCGTGCCCGTGATCAACTGGAGCGAGAAGCGGCTCAGGTCCTGCAATTGATTGTCAAATTGTTTGCTCAACACTTGGGCGTCGATGTGCAAACGTCCGCCGTCTGTACTCAAGATCACCAACCCGAAACCAGCCGGGGTGTTGTATTGACCTGTGTAATAAGGAATGGTTGCGTAGATCAAGGCGCGGGCGCGGTTGCTGGACCACAACATGCCATTTCCGCCCTGTTGATTTTTCTGGACGAGTTGGGGAAATACCGGGTCGATGAATCCCATTTGGGTCAG
>JAKANW010000830.1 GCA_021823555.1 Chloroflexota bacterium | reverse complement strand
AAGGCGCCGCAGGTAATATCTCCATCTGCCTGCGTTGGCCGGTCGAACTCCGCACGCGCTTCCCTGTAATGGATGAGACTGAACTGCCACAGCCTGTCCCCGAACTGACGGGAGCGACATTCATCGTCAGCGGGTCCGGACGCCGCTTGCGCGAGATCAAAGACGACCCGACCGCCAATCTGGCCTGTCTGGTGGTGAACGGAGACGGACGTACTGCTAAATTATTCACTTCCCATCACCGCCGCTTCGAGCGCGTCACCAGTGAATTCAATTCGCATTTGGCCGTGCATGAGGACCAGGTTCACAGAAGCGGCATGGACTTCCATGCCGTGGTCCACGCCCAGCCGCTGCGCCTGACTTATTTGAGTCACATCCCACGCTACCAGGATGAGCCATACCTTAACATGCATCTCCTGCGCTGGCAACCTGAGACTATTCTCAATTTGCCTGAGGGCATCGGCTTCGTCCCCTTCCACATTCCAGGTTCGGCGGAGTTAATGGCAGGCAGCGTTGAATCACTGCGTACCCATCGTATCGTCATTTGGGCCAAACACGGCGTAATGGCGCGCTCGGATATTTCCGTCAAGCGTGCCGTTGACCGTATGGAGTATGCCGAGACCGCCGCGAAGTATGAGTATCTCAACCTGTTAGCGGGTGAAATCGGCGAAGGCCTGAGTGCGGAGGAAATTCGTTCGATCTGCCAGACATTCAACGTGCAACAGAATATTTTTTGATAACGATAGATCATAGACCATCGCCTGCGACCTACAGTCAAGACGCGAAAAAACATTACGCCGCTCTCGGCGTCAGTGGCGGCTACAAACCAATCCGCCCTGCTGGGGTGTATAGATCCGTGAAATCGATTCTGGTAATGGTATGATGTCCCAATCGTTCGAGCCAGGCGCCAAACTCCAATAACTGCTGTGGCTCAAGAACTTTCATCAAATGGCCTATCTTTATGTGCACTAAGCGAGGAAGATTCGTCCGTAATTGGGGGTAAGTTTCCGAAAGGAAAGAACGTAGGCGCAGGATGGAATCATCGAACACCAGGCACTTGACGAATAAACGTCCCGTGCAGGTCAGAAAAAGCCCGCTGGTGACCAGTGATACCTGCTTGACCTGTAGCTGCGCCACCGCTGTTTCGAAGACGCTTTTTTCATCAGCCGTCAACGGCACCACCTCATTAAAATCATAATGCGACCGATTGACAACGGTGATGTGATAAGCATCCGGAGGAACATAGGCAAATACTGGCAGTCCGGCATCCCCTCCGCCCCGGAGCCATTTTTCCACCAATTGCGCGGCGCGGTAGAATATTTTTTGAGCGCGCCGATTGGGCAGCGGACATCCAAGTGCCAAGCCGGTGGGACGAAACGCAATGGGTTTTAAAAACCACCGGTCATCTTGAAGATCGACCAGGGTGGTTCGGCATGTTTCGATTGCATCCTGTGACAATCCTTTCCGGCGCATCTCGCGAGCCAACCGGATGTACTCCCTTCGACACATATCAATTTGCCGGTCCTCAAATTCGTTTTTCATCCTATTCGGAGTTCCTTTGCTATTTGCCAGGGCCGCGTTCGTTGCGGTCTACGCATGATGAACAAGGATCGAAATTCAACCTGCTTTTGTTGAATTTGTTCCTCATATGCCTTTCCGACCTCCTCGATGACTTTCTGGCGTTCCTCCGGCGCGGATGGCAGATTGCTCAACAAGGTGAAATGCGGCTGGAACTTTTGCAGAATATAAGGGGCATGATAACGCTGGGTCATCCAGCTGGTCCGTGTGGGGTCACCCTTGCGATCCGTCTTGATATTGCCGAGATCGTAATTGGACCCGGCGGCACTGCGATAACAACGCGCCACCATTTCGTGGTGAAGGGATTCCAGAACGCCCGATGTCTCCTGGCACACAATGGACAAGCTGGATTCATTCGGAAATCCCACTTTGAATTCAATATCCAGCTTGATGGACGGTATTCCTTGGAGTAAGAATTCGATCTCTTTGGCGAGCAAATCAAAATCGCGCGCATTGTACAGAAAAAGCGCATCGGCCACGGTCAGGTGAAATCCAAAATCACCGGCGCTTCCCACGCTGGAGGCCCACGGGGAAAGGATCTGGCGATTGTCGTACACGTCGTACCCGGTCACCTGGGAGCCAAATTGATAAAGCGAGGACTCTGCTTCGGGAATCAGGTAGACGGCAAAAGGGGTTAACTTGTCCATCGCCGGCCGGCGATGATAGTGCACATCCATAACCAATTGGGCTTCGGTGCTGCTGGCTTTGATCCGCTGGTATTGGCCTTCCATGAAATCCACCATGGCGCGTTCTGACGGATCATTGCGGGAAAACTGCATAACCGGGCTGAGATTTCCCAACAAGGCAAACCCATAAGGGTACAAAAAATATTCCGTGTCAATGATGAACATCGCCACGGTGGGATAATTAGAAAAGAGTGATAGGACGAAATTGGGTGGATATCCAAGTTCCCTTTGTTTTTCCAGGATTGTCTCTATGCGTTGGATCAATCCTTGTTTGCCCACAGGAGGTTTGATATTGCCCGTCTCCTCC
>JAKANW010000829.1 GCA_021823555.1 Chloroflexota bacterium | reverse complement strand
ACGCAGGGCATCGCCAATCCATTCGCCGAAGCGCACCAGCCCGGACAGATCCCCGGCTTTATTCACGAGCAAAAAGCGAATGTGATTCTGAGCGGCGGCATGGGCGGACGCGCCATCCAGTTCTTCGAACAATATGGCATTCAGGCATCCACCGGCGCGAGCGGCACCATCCGCCAGGCGCTGGAGAGTTACCTGGGAGGCAATCTGAAAGAGGCCGCGCCTTGCGATGAGAGCGTGGCGCACGGCCACGGATAAAAACGAAACCGCTACCCTGCTGCGCAGGTTGGCGGTTTTTTTTGCGCACTCGGAGGCGCTTATGTTTGGAACAGATTCCAACCCCAACAATTTTTTTGCGCCACACGCCTCGCTCAGCCTCAAGCTGCTCCTTGTGGTGGAATACTTGCTGGCGCACGATCTTCTGCCCAGCGATCTGGATGACCTGCCACCGGAGGAAGCCGCCGCGTTGTTCGCACAAGCCTGCCGCTTCGCAAAACGACGATTGAGCGAGATCGAACCGACCGTTCTATTTTCTGCGTACCGGCCTGTGAGATTCTCACAGAATTGAATCAAACCATGCAGTACGTTTTTGGTCCTGTCCCCTCCCGCCGCCTGGGTCAGTCGCTGGGAATCGACACCATCCCGCTCAAGACCTGCAATTGGAATTGCGTCTATTGCCAATTGGGACGCACCCAACCGTTGAGACACGAGCGGCGCGAATATATTCCGTGCGAGAACATTCTGGCGGAGGTCGGACAGGCGCTGTCTACACACCGGTCCGGCGAAATCGATTGGGTGACCTTCGTCGGCTCGGGCGAACCGACGCTGCACAGCCGACTGGGAGAATTGATCCGCCGTGTCAAAGTGCGGACCGACCAACCGGTCGCGGTCATCACCAACGGATCACTGCTCTACCGGCCCGAGGTGCGCGAGGAACTCTCCGCGGCGGATGCCATACTGCCCACGTTGGACGCGGGGTCGGAGGAACTGTATCGCAAGATCAACCGCCCGCACCCCGAAGCGACCTTCGACCGGCTAGTGGAAGGTCTGACCGCGTTTCGCGCGGAATATCGCGGCAAACTGTGGGTCGAGGTGATGTTGGTGCGCGGGCTGAATGATTCTGCGGAGGCGCTCGCAGACATCACCAGGATTTTACAGAAGGTCAAGCCAGACGCAATCCACATCAACCTGCCCACGCGTCCACCCGCCGAGACTTGGGTCCAACCCCCGGACGATGAGGGTTTGATGCGCGCTATTTCCATCCTCGGTGCGACCGCCGAGGTGGTACATCCCGCCGAGGGAAGTTTCGACTTGAGCGGAACTACAGACATCACAGAGGCGGTGATTGGCATCATCACCCGCCATCCCATGCGGCAGGATGAACTCGAGCGGACGCTGGCGCGCTGGTCCGCGGGACAGGTACAGGAGGCATTGTCGAGTTTAGAATCCAGCGGGCAGGCGCAGATCGTGGAACGTCACGGTACACGATTCTGGAGCGCGGCTCCGGCGCATTTCCCAGCCAAGGATCAAAGCGAACGAACCGTTCGAAACATGCAGAAGGCAAATAACAAATGAACATCATTGACACGCTCATTGAACAACTTCCCGCCGATGTGCCGGTGCGTTCAGTGTTGGTCGGTGTGCATTGGACGGTGGTGTGCAGCCGCAACTGCGGCATGGCATCTACGTTGGTGTCGGCACACTCGCACGGCGCGTCGCAAGTCCGCGAGGCGGGAAACCTGCTCACGAAGAGCGCCCGCAAACTGGCAGAACTGGCGCGCTCTGACGAGTTGATCGAAACCAGCATCGGCTTAGCCGCCATCAACTCCTTGCTGGAGGTGGACGAATCCCGCGCGGCGGAGGTCAACGCCTCGGATGTGCTGACCAGCCGCGGGCGGGGGAAGAACGTCGCGCTCGTGGGGCATTTCCCGTTCATTCCACAGTTGCGTCAGTCGGCAGAAAATCTGTGGGTTATCGAACAGCATCCCGCAGAGAACGAGTATCCCGCCGAGGCCGCGTCCGATCTGCTGCCGCGCGCCGATGTGGTGGCCCTCACGGCCAGCGCGCTTGTCAACCACACGCTGGATGATCTACTGGCGCTTTGCCCGTCAAAGGCCACCGTCATGGTGCTTGGACCCAGCACGCCGCTCTCGCCGGTGCTCTTCGACCGCGGTGCGACGATCATCTCCGGCACGCGCGTAGTGGACGAGGCGGCTGTCCTGCGCACGGTGGGCCAGGGCGCGGTCTTTCGGCAAGTAAAAGGCGTAAAGCTGTTGACCTTCCAAAGAACCAGAGAAAGCCCATGAAACAAAACATTTTGATTGTCGCCATTTTGCTAACGGGATTGCTCTTTCCGCCCCACATCAATGTGCAGGCACAATCCAACCGGCCCGTCGTGCACGCCGTTCTGTTTTATTCCCCCACTTGCGGACACTGCGCGTTGGTCATTAATGGAACGATCCTGCCGATGGCGCGCCAATATGGGGATCAACTTCAAATCATCGGGGTGGATGTCTCTCAACAGCAGGGATGGAATCTCTTTCTAGCCGCGTTGGAAAAATTCGGTATCAAAAA
>JAKANW010000047.1 GCA_021823555.1 Chloroflexota bacterium | reverse complement strand
CTCACCCCAGCCCCCCTCTCCCGCTGGGAGAGGGGATGGGAGTGAGGGAAAGGATGTCAGCTATTCGGAGCATCTCTCCTGCCCCGAGCATGGCATCAGCATCGGCGAGATCGAACCGCGTACCTTCTCGTTCAACACGCCGCACGGCGCCTGCCCGGACTGCCAGGGACTCGGCTC
The DNA here is from genome assembly GCA_021823555.1 of Chloroflexota bacterium. The sequence goes on along the minus strand of JAKANW010000047.1, from coordinate 11,014 downwards.
CAAACTGGAGATCGACCCGGACCGCATCATCCCGGACCCGGAGCGGTCCCTGAACGAGGGAGCGATCGCCAGCATGGAGTGGAGCGGCCCCAAGGAAGAAGGCGGCTACTACTGGCAGAGTCTCGAAGCCGCCGCTCACGCCTACAAGATTGATTTGAACAAACCCGTGCGCGAGTTGAGCAAGGAACAGATGGATATCATCCTGTATGGCACGGGTGAGAAACAGATCCAGATGACGTATCACAACAGCAATGGCAGTGAGTTCAAGTTTAACCGTGCCTTCGAGGGCGTCATCACCAACCTGGAGCGCCGCTACCGCGAGACCAACTCCGAATTCATCCGCGAGAAGATCAGCGAGTTCATGTCCGACCGCCCCTGCCCCACCTGTCAGGGCAAACGCCTGCGCCCCGAAGCCATCGCCGTGACCGTGGACGATACCAATATTATTGACGCGACCGGTTGGCCGGTCAACCGCACCCTGGAATGGGTGCAAAGACTATCGAGCGGCAAATCCCCGCTGACGGCGCGCCAGAAGGCCATCGCCGAGCGCATCCTGAAAGAGATCACCGAGCGGCTGGGATTCCTCGTCAACGTGGGGCTAGATTACCTGACCCTCAACCGTTCCGCCACCACGCTTTCAGGCGGCGAGGCGCAGCGCATCCGCCTGGCGACGCAGGTGGGTTCGCGGCTGGTGGGTGTGCTGTACGTGTTGGATGAACCGTCCATCGGATTGCATCCACGCGACAACACGCGCCTGCTCAACACCCTCAAGGGACTGCGCGACCTGGGCAACACCGTGCTGGTGGTGGAACACGACGACGAGACCATCCGCACCGCAGATTGGATCATTGACCTGGGTCCCGCGGCCGGAGAGCATGGCGGGCGTCTCATTGCAGAGGGCACGCCCGAAATGATCCTGGCGCACCCAAAGTCGTTGACCGGAGCTTACCTCTCGGGGCGGAAACGGATTGAAGTCCCGAAGAAGAGGCGGGAGGGAAACGGAAAGAGCTTGAAAATCGTCGGGGCGCGCGCCAATAATCTAAAGAGCATAGATGTCTCGATCCCGCTTGGGAAACTGGTTTGTATCACAGGCGTGAGCGGATCGGGCAAGTCCACGCTGATGACAGATATTCTATATAACGCGCTGGCTGCAAAGTTGATGGGCGCGCGTACCCAGGCAGGTGAGCACAAACGTATCGAGGGCATGGAACACCTGGATAAAGTCATCAACATTGACCAATCTCCCATCGGACGGACGCCGCGCTCGAACCCAGGCACATATACCGGGCTGTTCGATGAAATCCGTAAACTGTATGCTGAATTGCCGGAAAGCAAGGTGCGCGGCTACAAACCCGGTCGCTTCTCGTTCAACGTGCACGGAGGGCGCTGTGAGGCCTGCCAGGGACAGGGCGAGCTGCGGATCGAGATGCAGTTCCTGCCGGACGTGTACGTGCCCTGCGATGTGTGTCACGGCACGCGCTTCAACCGTGAGACTCTGCAGGTCAGGTTCCGCGACAAATACAGCATTGCAGACGTGCTGAACATGACCGTGGACCACGCGCTGGAAGAGTTCAAGAATTACCCACCCATGTTGGGCAAGTTGAAATTATTGCAGGAAGTGGGCCTGGGATATGTGCGCGTCGGCCAACCCGGCACCACGCTTTCGGGCGGCGAAGCGCAACGCGTGAAACTATCGAAGGAACTGTCGCGCCGCGCCACCGGACGAACGTTGTACGTGCTGGACGAGCCATCGGTGGGATTGCATGCAGCGGATGTGCACAAACTGATCGAAGTGCTGCAACGGCTGGTCGAGGCCGGGAACTCGGTGCTGATCATTGAGCATAACCTGGATATCATCAAAGTGGCCGACTGGCTGATTGACCTGGGACCCGAAGGCGGCGACCGCGGCGGTGAGTTGATTGCCGAAGGCACGCCGGAGCAAGTGATGAGGGTCAAAGGCTCGTATACAGGACAATTTCTCAAAGTGCACATGAAATAACTCGGGTGTGTTTTGTTTGATGTGAAAACCGTCCCGAAGGTTGGTTGCAAAAGGCCAAAATCGGCTCAAGTTCAACCTTCGGGACGCTGCCATCAACTTGTTTGAAACACACCCGCTTGATTTTCGCTTGAAACATTCCTATAAACACGGCGCGGCGCACACCTTACCTGCTTTTTGTCTAACCCTGCGGGGCAGTGCATCACGTTAGTGAAATAAGCTCGCCTGGCTTCTGGGAAAAAAAGCATAGAAAACCATTTGGCTACGCGCAGCATAAGAACCCATTCCATAAACCCTGAAACATCAGGTAGAATACATCAGTAAATATAAACAGCACGCGTCGGATGGGATACCTGAAGCGCCTTTGCGGAAAAGGATTTACGATGAATAAGCCACCCTCAACTTCCAGTGTAATCAGTTCCTATCGAAAACGGAGACAACAGAACGGCCCGGTGATCATATACGGCCTGGCCGGGTTGCTTGTATTTGCCGGGGTCATCCTGCTCGTGGTGTGGTTAAGCGGACCCAGCAAACCGCTTAGCAAACTCTTTGCCACCGACACACCGACCCCCACCATCACGCCTTCGCCGACCAGCACCTCCACACCGACAGAGACTCCCACTGTCACCCTGACGGCAACCGAGACGCTTACATCCACCCCTTCGGCCCCGTTTGATTACACCGTGCAGGAAGGTGAGTATCTGGCGCTCATCGTGCAAAAATTCAATCTCGGCGATAACGGCATTCCATTGATCCTGCTTCTCAACGGGTATACCTCGGAAGGCGTTGACCACAGCATTAACCCGGCCACGCAAGTTGTTTATCCAGGCCAGAAAATTACCCTCCCCAATCCTGGCATGCCCTTACCCACTGCCACTCCAATCCCGGCCAACCTGCCGCGCGGCACCAAGCTGGACTACTATGTCCAAGCCAACGACACGCTGGCTGTGATCGCTTCCAAATTCAACAGCACAGTGGACGACATTGTAAAGGCCAACAACCTCACCGATCAGAATACCATCTATGTTGGCCAGAAACTGGTTATCCCGGTCAACATGGTGACGCCAACAGCCACCCGCCCACCGACAAGCACCCCCGGCACACCCTTCCCCACCATAACGCTGGTGCCAAGTGTGACCGCTTCTGCCACTCCTTAATGAGCAAAACCGTCCCCGTTTTTCCCAACTCGTGGACGGTTTTTCTGGACAAAAACTGTTCCATCAAGTAGAATACCGCTTCGCGGCGCAAAGAAAATGCCGCTTAGCAAAGAAAGTATTTTTGGAGGAAGATCCGTGGCAAACATCAAGTCCCAAATCAAACGCAATCGTCAGAACGAAAGGCGCCGTTTGCGCAATCGCAATTTCCGCGGCGCGGCTCGCTCTGCTGTAAGCCAGGCGCGCGCCGCGCTCGAAGCCGGCGCCCCTGATACTAAAGAAGCTGTGTTGCAGGCCATCAGTGTACTGGATAAGGCCGCCGAAAAAGGTGTGCTGCACCCGAACAATGCCGCCCGCCGTAAGGGCCGCCTGATGAAGAAGCTGGCCGCCTTCAAACCGGAAAAGCCTGCCTAGTCCAATGCAATGGCCGCGCGCATAGCGCGTCGTCCAGGTTGACATTCGCATGCACGGGAGCGCCAGAGCAATTTGGCGCTCCCGTGTTTATATCGGTATAATCGGGATCATCATGTTCAACGATGTTCAGCAAGCCATCGAAGAAAAGATCAAAACCTTTTGCGCCGCAAGCGGCATCCAGTTGGCAGCGCTCAAGTGGATGTCCATTCCCTTCTCCGGCGAGTGGGGTATCTCCACGTCATTTTTCCAGACGGCGGCAGATGAAGCTCGCGCCGGAAAAAGCACGGGAAAGCCTGTCCCACAGAGAGCGCAGGAAATCGCAGAGCAGGTCAAAGCGGAGATGGGAAGCGTGGCGGGGATCAGCCGCGTCGAAGCGGTGAAAGGCTACCTCAACGTCTACTTCCAAACATCGGATTATGCCCGTCGCGTGGTGGACCAGGTGCTCGCTTCAGGCCCGGACTTTGGGCGGGGCGCGGCCAAGCGTGAGCGGGTCATGGTCGAATACGCCCAGCCGAACACGCATCACTCGTTCCACATCGGGCACGCGCGGACGACGCTGCTGGGTGAATCGCTGGCGCGCATCCTGGAATTCGACGGCTTCGAGACCATCCGCGCTTCGTATCCCGGCGATATCGGCCTGGGTGTGATTACCATCCTGTGGGCCTACGATAAATTCTACAAGGGACAGGAACCGCAGGGCACCCACGAGCGCGGACAGTGGCTGTTGAAGATCTACGCCGAAGCGACCGCCATGCTGGAGCCGAAAGAGAACGAGACGCCCGAAGAGAAAGCCAGGCGCGAGGCTTACGACGCTGAACGGCGCGAGATGTATCGCAAATGGGATGCGGGCGACAAGTACGTGCGCGACTTGTGGCTGGAGACGCGTGAATGGAGCCTGGAGGAACTGCGCGATATCCTGAACATGCTGGACGTGAAGATTGACGTGTGGTTCTACGAGAGCGAAGTGGATGAACCCTCCAAGACCATCGTGGATGAACTTCTCCAGAGAGGCGTCGCCGAGGATGAACGTCCGCAAGGCGGCCCGGTGATCGTCAAGATTGATGAGAAACTGGGACTGACCAAAGAGAAGTATCGCACCGCGGTCATCCTGCGCAGCGACGGGACATCGCTGTACCTGACCAAAGACCTGGCGCTGGCCAAGGTAAAGTTCGAACAATATCACGTGGATCGCTCGATCTATGTGGTGGATTTCCGCCAGAGCCTGCACTTCCAACAGGCGTTCAAGATCCTGGAGTTGTGGGGCTTCCCACAGGCAGCCAAGTGCTACCACCTATCCTATGGTTACATCACGTTACCCGAAGGGGCCATGTCGGCGCGGCGCGGACGAGTGGTGCTGTTCAAGGATGTGGCCGACGAGTCGGTCAAACGCGTGCTGGCAGTGGAGTCGGAGAAGGCCCCCGAGTTGACGGAAACTGAACGCCTGAAGGTGGCCGGGCAAATTGGTCTCGGCGCGCTGGCGTACTCCATCCTGTCCGTGGACAACAACAAGGACATTGTCTTCGATATGAACTCGGCGCTGTCGTTCGACGGAAGAACAGGGCCATATATTCAAAACGCATACGTGCGGGCCAATAGCATCCTGAAGAAGGCACAAACAAACATTCAGTCGTCGGTTCCTTTTGATTATGAATTGACCAAACACGAGATCGAGCTGATCGAGTTGGTCTCCCGCTTCCCGCAGACTGTGCAGCAGGCGGCAGACGAGTACCGTCCGCTGGTGATGGCAGCCTATGCCTACGACCTGGCGAACATCTTCCACTCGTTCTACCATGCGGCGCCGGTCTTGCAAAGCGAGGACCCCAAAATCCGGGATGCCCGTCTCCGACTGGTGGCGGCCGCGAAGCAAACGATTGCGAATGCCTTGCGATTACTGGATATTCAGGCGCCAGAGGTCATGTAAAATTCAGGCTGAACGTTCATAGAACGTTTAGCCTGTTTTATTTACGATCCAGAAACCGTACAGCGACATTCATGTCGCCCCAGAACGGTCGAGCGACATTTTCTATCGTACCATCCAGTCATTTTTACCGCAAAGAGCGCGAAGAACGCAAAGGTTTGGGTGTGTTTCAAACAAGTTGAGGGCAACGTCCCGAAGGTTGAACTTGAGCCGATTTTGGCCTTTTCCAACCGACCTTCGGGACGGTTCCAACCCAGATGAAACATACCCCAAAGGTTTATAGCTCTTCTTGGCGACCTTAGCAGGCTTCGCGGTTCAATTCTTGCAATTGTCCAGGAGCGAAGAGCGACATTCTCTACCGTACGAATCTGTGAATTACGTTGCACCGGGTAAAAACGAAGAGGCTCAAAATCCCAAGCCGGGCGTCTTCGGACACTGTCCTCGGAGTGACGTTTCAAATAGGAGAACCCTATGCCTATCAAAACTCTCATCATGGGCGCCGCCGGGCGCGACTTCCACAACTTCAACACCTTCTTCCGCGGGAACAAGGATTACGAAGTGGTGGCCTTTACTGCTACGCAAATCCCGGATATTGAAGGACGCCAGTACCCGAAGGAATTAGCGGGCGACCTGTACCCGAAGGGTATTCCGATCCATGCCGAAGAGGAGCTGGTAGATTTAATCAAGAAGCACGGCGTGGAACAGGTTGTCTTCGCTTATTCCGATGTGCCTCACGAATACGTGATGCACAAAGCCGCGCTGGTCAATTCATTGGGCGCGGACTTTCGTTTGATGGGAACGAAGTATACGCAGGTCAAGTCCACCAAGCCGGTTGTGTCGGTCTGCGCGGTTCGGACGGGATCCGGCAAAAGTCAGACGACGAGGCGGGTGTCCCTCATCCTGCGCGAGATGGGATATAAAGTCGCGGCCATTCGTCATCCGATGCCGTATGGAAATCTCGTCGCCCAGGAAGTCCAGCGATTTGCAGACTATGATGATCTCGATGAATACGATACGACCATCGAAGAGCGCGAAGAATACGAGCCGCACATTGACAACGGCGTGATCGTTTACGCGGGCGTGGATTACGAAAAGATTTTGCGCGCCGCGGAAAAGGAAGTGGACATCGTTTTGTGGGATGGCGGCAACAACGACTTCCCATTTTATGTGTCGGACTATCAGATCGTCGTGGCCGACCCGCATCGTCCCGGACACGAGTCGAAGTATTATCCCGGCGAGACCAATGTCCGCATGGCGGATGTGTTCGTCATCAACAAAGTGGATACCGCCGACCCGGATAACGTGATCGCCGTGCGCGAGAATTTGCATCGGCTCAACCCGAACGCAGTTGTGATCGAGGGCGCCTCTCCGCTGTTTGTAGATAGCCCCGAAGCGATTCGCGGCAAGCGCGTGTTGGTCATCGAAGATGGCCCAACTTTGACTCATGGCGAGATGGCTTACGGTGCCGGTTATGTGGCGGCGCGGCGCTTCGGCGCGAAAGAGATCGTTGACCCGCGTCCGTTCGCGGTCAAGTCCATCGCGGCCACGTACCAGAAGTATCCGAAGACCGGACCGATCCTACCAGCCATGGGTTACGGCGCGGAGCAGATGAAAGACCTGGAAGCCACGATTGATAAAGCCGATGTGGACATGGTCATCGTCGGCACACCGATTGACTTGACACGCGTCATCAAGCTGAAGAAGCCGTATCAGCGCGTGAGATATGAATTGCAGGAGATCGGCCAACCAACATTAGCCGATCTCTTGAAAGCAAAATTTGGAAAGTAGGGGCACAGCGTGGCAGCGCATGACCTTATCTTGAATTGGATCGCTGTGCCCCTACATTGATGAAGAAATTTGGGAAGAAGAAGTAGTTTGGTAGTTGGATAGTTTGGTAGTTTCGTAGTTGGGAGTCGGGTGATAGAATTCATCCGACTCTTTTTTATTTGTGATCTAAAAAATCAGAAATACAACGATTTCAAAATTTCTGTGTTCTATAAGAAAACCACTTTACAAGGAAACCTTACATGACCACTCTTGCCCCCACTCTCTCCACCCGCTACTTCCCGCGCGCGGCCAGTTGGCTGCGTGATCTCTCCTTGATCATTGCGGGCAGTCTGCTGGTTGCAGCGTTAGCACAACTAACTATTCCATTGCCCTTTACGCCTGTCCCTCTGACCGGCCAAACCTTCGCTGTGTTACTGGTCGGCGCGGCACTGGGATCGAAACGTGGCGCGGCGTCCATGATGCTTTACATTATCGAAGGCACGCTTGGATTGCCGTTCTTCGCGGGCGGTGCAAGTGGATGGCATGTCCTCGTCGGCGCGACGGCGGGGTATCTGGTTGGCTTCGTCGGCGCGGCTTACATCATCGGACTGCTGGCCGAACGCGGTCTGGAAAGAAGCGTTCGCACTTCGTTCGTGCCGTTCGTGATCGGCACGCTGGTAATCTATCTCTTTGGTGTCACATGGTTGTCCATTGTGCTTGGCAATTTCAGCAGAGCCATCGTTGCGGGCTTGTTGCCCTTTCTGATCGGCGACGCCATCAAACTGGTCGCGGCCGCGCTGGTCTTGCCGGCTGCGTGGAAGTTGGTCAGATAATCCACGAACATTGCGACAAAAACTTCTGCCGTGTCTGAATGCAAAAGTCGGCCTGTCTCACGACAAGCCGACTTTTTCTATTTGACAACCGACATCACATCTATGGCAAGCTGAAAGTCTTCACCAGGAAAATTGCCATCTGGGCGCGGGTGACGGGATCGTTCGGGCAAAAATTTCCGCCGCCGCAGCCGCTGGTAATACCTTCGGCCGCCAATTGTTTGATCCAGGCAGCTGCCCAATAGGAGGTCGGGACATCAGTGAAACCGGTGTCGCTGCCCACTGCCGGCGGCGCAAAGCCCGAACCATGCTTAGACCTCAGCAGGAAGACGGCCATCTGAGCACGGGTGACGGGGCTTTCAGGGCAATAAACGCCGGCGCCGCAACCACCGGTAATCCCCTCAACGGCCAGTTGTTTGATCCAGGTGGCGGCCCAATAGGTGATCGAAACGTCAGTGAAGCCGGTGCTGCCTCCCACACCTGGAGGAGAATAGCTCGAGGTATGGATGCCCTTCAACAGGAAGACAGCCATCTGCGCACGAGTGACCGATCCGTTTGGACAATACAGCAGGAGCGGTGACGTAGCACATCCGCCGGTAATGCCGCTGTTATACAATTTCAACACGTCCGTGTAATACCAGACATTCGGCTCGCCTGCAAAGGGATGAGTAGGCATCACGTCCGCGAAGGTGTAGGCCGGATCAGTAAAAGCGACATTGCTCCAGTTACCATTAGTGATAGACCATTTTCCAAAACGTGTTGCATCCTTCATAACACTCAAAAATCCTGTCACACCACTATTGGTGCTGGAATTATAAATTTTGAAGTCTGTGGGATAGCAGCCGCTATTTGGAGCATTTACTGCCTTGTTAAAGTAAATAATCGCGCGTACTGCCGGGTAGTTAGCTAATTTACTAAAGGTGTCATTGATCCAGTAACTCTTGTTCTGATTTAGGTCGGGATCGTCAGGGTCAGGCACATCGGTAGTACCTATTTGAGAGATGAAAATAGGCTTCGATGGTGCCATAACGCGCATGCGGTCGAGATAAGGTTGATAGATTTCCTCGAATGTTCCCCATGTTTGCCAACTTGGGTTGACTGTGCAGCCGCCTACATTGTAGGAACTGAAAGCAACCACATCAGCTTCAGTATCGCCAGGATAGTAGTTCTCAAAAGCTCGCCAGGGGGTTGCCGGATCGCTCCAGCCATTAGGAGCGAAGACCCAACGAACTGTGCTACGCGTCACACCATCCGCCTCAAACACTGAACGAATGCGGTCGAATGCCAGGGCGAAAGTGGGGCCGTCCGTGGAATATCCGATCCAGTCACCATTCGCCTCTGGCAGGGGCGCAATATATGCGCGCCGACCACCGCCTTTATTTGCCCAGGCTTTAAATGCATCGGCGAAGGCTTTGATTTTTGCATCACAATTTCCATTGGCGATATCACTTGCAGTGACACAATGTGGATCATAGTAAATACCTTCGCTAACATCGCTTGGCATAAGATTGATAAAAGGGACAAAACCAGCAGGGGTGTCAGTAGGTGGAGGATCCATTGGCACCACTCTCCTCCCATACCAAGCGGACTCCAATTCCGCTGGAACATTCCAATTCGGATTCAGAGTAATACTCAGAAAATCTCCAGCAAAAGTAACGCCTGCCGCGTTTTGGCTGGTCAACCAGTTATTCAGGCTTGTCAACTGAACTGCTCCCGAGGTGGCATCCTGCAGGATACCATCTGGGTATGCTCCAAACAGAAGAGGCAGGGATGTGGTACCGGTAGCATATACCGCTTTCTGAGGGACACTGGTCACTATTGCGAACAATAGAACAAAGAAAATATTGATGGCAGAAGCTAGTTTTTTCATTTTCACAATCCTTTTGGTGAATTGCGCCACAAATGTGGCAAAATTCATTGTACCCGCTATTAATAAACTAAACTTAAGGAATGGTTTACAATTTTATTAGTCAGTTGTAAAAGATGGCATCATCAAGCAAAAAACGCAGAAAACAGAAATTCATTAATAAACTCTAACCTTTTTTCGCACAAGTAGGCATCAATGGTTGATGTGAGAGCAAAAAGAATTCCCAGCGTGATGCTGGGAATTCTTTTTCATATCTTTATGGCAACGGAAGCCACAGTGGGGGTATACCGAAGGTATTGACCTCAAAGGGTGCCATCTGAGCGCGGGTAACTGTTGCTTCAGGACAGTAGTACCCTCCACCACACCCACTGGTGATTCCTTCCGCTACTAGTTGTTTAATCCACGCTGCCGCCCAATAAGTGGTTGGAACATCATAAAAACCGGTGCTGCTACCTACACCCGGCGGCGAGTAGCTTGCGCCATGTTTCGCCTTTAGAAGGAATATGGCTATTTGAGCTCGCGTAACAGCTGCATCGGGACAATAATAACCACCTCCACACCCACTGGTGATTCCTTCCGCTACCAGTTGCTTAATCCACGCTGCCGCCCAATAAGTGGTTGGAACATCGTAGAATCCCGTACTCGATCCAACAGGCGGCGGGGCATAACTCGGGCCATGTATTCCTCTAAGTAGATAAATGGCTATTTCAGCTCGCGAGACATTATTATCAGGACAATAGAATGGTAGATCATTCCTTATGTCACTGCGCGTACAACCTCCTATATACCCTCTTCCATAAAGGGTATTGGTAGCCTGCAAATACCAAGGATCTGCTTCCCCGGAGAATGGGTGCATTTTGGGCACATCGGTGAAATAATAGTTTATACCCTTGATATCATGCTTGAACGCCATCGCTGTCCATCCAGGGTTTGATGCCGTCCATTGCCCAAACCGAGTATCGTGCATCATGTTGTAAAGAGCTGAAGTACCGGCATTTCTTGACATATCATAGATGCGGTAATCAATGCCCGAGGGGCATACGGTGCCTTTCTTTTCATCGGTGGTTT
>JAKANW010000828.1 GCA_021823555.1 Chloroflexota bacterium | reverse complement strand
TCCGCTGAAAGTTTGGGTGCCCGCGCCCGCAATAAGGCGGCTCTACAGGAACGCCTGGGCCTGCCTCTCATGCCAGACGTGCCCTTGCTGGGAGTGGTCTCGCGCATGGACCCGCAGAAGGGAGTGGACCTGGCGGTGGCCGCGCTGCATTCGTTGAAGAGCGCCGATTTCCAGGCGGTCATTCTCGGCGCGGGCACGCCCGAATTGGAAGAAGCGGCCCGCCAGCTTCAGGCCGAGCGCCCCGACCGCATCCGCGTGGAGACTCGTTACGATGCCCAGTTGGCCCGCCAGATCTACGCCGGCTCCGATCTGTTCCTGATGCCCTCGCGCTATGAGCCGTGCGGCCTCTCGCAGATGATCGCCATGCGTTATGGCTGCGTGCCGCTGGTGCGCTCAGTGGGCGGGCTGCGCGATACGGTCACACCAGAGACCGGTTTTCTTTTTGAAAAAGCCAGCGCGCCGGCCCTGGCGGCTGCCATCCGCGGCGCGCTTAAGGTGTATCCCGATCGTGAATGCTGGGCGAAGCTCCAACAGGCGGGCATGTCCAAGGATTTTTCATGGATCAATTCGGCCAGGCAATATTTTTTCCTCTATCAAACCCTCGTTCGTCAATCCATTCCTTCCCTCTCCTGAGTGATCATGACATTCAAACGTGTATCTGGCATTCTCCTTCATCCCACCAGCCTGCCAGGCCCCTATGGCATCGGCGACCTGGGTCCGCAGGCCTATCGCTTCCTGGATTTCCTGGCCGACTCGGGTTGTAATTTATGGCAGGTTCTGCCGCTGGGACCGACGGGCTATGGCGACTCGCCCTATCAGTGCTTTTCCGCTTTTGCGGGCAATCCCTATTTGATCAGCCCCGATGAATTGATGGGCGATGGATTGCTGATTCCCGAAGATTTGCATGACCGACCCGATTTCTCCGCTGCGCGCGTAGACTTTGGGCTGGTCATCCCGTGGAAGCTGTCCCTGCTCGAACGCGCTTTCCAGCACTTCACGTCCGCCTCCCAGCCTGACCTGCGCGAAGCCCTGTCTGCTTTCCGCGCTGAGAACGCTGCCTGGCTGGATGACTTCACTTTGTTCATGGCGTTGAAGGAAGCGCACGGCGGAGGCTCCTGGGACGGCTGGCCTGAACCTCTGCGGGCGCGGGATGCGGATGTTTTGGTTGAGGCCCGCCAGACTTATGCCGATGCGATCTCGCGTCATACGTTCTACCAATTCCTTTTCTATCGCCAGTGGAACAACCTGCGCGCCCATGCCAATTCGCGCGGCATCCAGATCATCGGTGACATCCCCATCTTCGTCGCCTACGACTCATCGGACGTCTGGTCGCACCCCAACCTGTTCTTCCTTGACGAGCATAGCAAGCCGACCGTGGTGGCGGGCGTCCCGCCTGATCTCTTCTCGTCCACGGGACAGCGATGGGGCAATCCGTTGTACGATTGGGAAGTCCACAAAAAGGACGGTTATGCCTGGTGGTTGGAACGTTTGCAAGCCACGCTTAAAACGGTAGACATCATCCGCCTCGACCATTTCCGCGGTTTTGCCGGCTACTGGGAGATTCCCGCTGGAAACCCCACGGCCGAGTTCGGACGCTGGGTGCCCGGTCCCGGCATGGACTTCTTCGATGCGTTGATGTCCGACCTGCAGGAAAAGACCGGCGTGAAAGATTTGCCGATCATCGCCGAAGATCTGGGCGTGATCACTTCGGACGTGGTCGCATTGCGTGACCGTTATCACCTGCCGGGCATGAGGATCTTGCAATTCGCCTTCTCCGGCCCGGATAATCCCTTCCTGCCGCATCATTACATCCCGAACTGTGTGGCTTATACAGGCACGCACGACAACGACACGGCGCGCGGTTGGTTCGAAGCCGCCAAAGACCACGAGCGCAACTTTGCCTTGAAGTACCTGGGCGTGGACGGTAATCATTTCGCCTGGGACCTGATCCGCACGGTGTGGGCCTCCGCGGCGGTCTTTGCCATCGCGCCAATGCAGGACTTCCTCAACCTCGACACCGCAGCGCGCATGAACTATCCCAGCAAACTGGGCGGCAACTGGGCCTGGCGCATGGCTGAGGATGATTTGAGTGATGAGCTGTTAGGAAAACTGCGCGAGTTGAATTATTTATATAGCCGGTAGTTCGCCCACGTGTAAATTATCGGAGGGTGTCATTGTGAGCGTACGTCCCTGGCACTTGCACGCCAGGGCAAGTGTGCGAAGCAACCTTCCGTCTTTAGGTAATTTTTAGGCTAAAAGCAACTGGGAGATTGCTTCAGTCGCTCTGCTCTTCGCATTGGGAAATAGCTATTAACCCGGCCCAACCGGTTTTTCCCGATCCGTCAGATTGACCACGATGGCCCGGCTGGCTTGAATCAGATTCTGGGGGGTGATAAAAATCTCCTCGCCCCACTGTCCCGCCCCCACGCCCAGGATGGGTTCGTTCACCAGGCTGGCCTCCAGAAAGGTGCGGAATCCTTCGGGCTGCCAGCTGAAAGGAGGAATGGAACCGATGATGTATCCAGTCGTTTCCTTGATCACTTCGGTCGCGGCCATCTGGATGTTGCGCGAGCCAATGGC
>JAKANW010000046.1 GCA_021823555.1 Chloroflexota bacterium | reverse complement strand
GCATTGGCGGAGATGATGACTACTATTTTCATATCAGACCCAAAGGTCTTGGAGACCTTTAGGGTCTCGAAGATAATCCATGACAAATTGCAGCGCCGCATCTGCCGAAAGCTGCTTGTTGCCTCGGCGGTCACTGTCCCAGGTGAATTTGCGCACCCATTCCCCGTCCGGCGCGACCAAGCCGAACCAAGTAGTACCCACCGGTTTATCGGGCAGGCCGCCGCCGGGACCGGCAATCCCACTGACGCTAACGGCCAGGTCCGCGCTGAGAGCCTGGCGCGCCCCGCGCGCCATTTCCAGCACCGTCTCGCGGCTGACCGCGCCGTATTTGTGCAGCGTATCCCACGAGACATTGAGCAAGGCTACCTTGGCTTCATAAGCATAGGCCACGATCCCGCCAAGAAAATAATCGGAGGAGCCTGGCACATCGGTCAGGCGATCGGCAATCAATCCACCTGTACAGGATTCTGCGGTGACGAGTTTGAGACTGCGTTGGCGCAGGAGTTGTCCAAGCAGGGCTTCGAGTGGATATTCCAAGTCTGTCTCCAGGTAAGGATTGCCCCGATTATACTGTCAATCCACCAACAGGTTTGATTGCCCCGCCGCGCTGGGGGAGAGTATAATTGCCACCATGTCAGTCTGGATTGGGAAAACACTCGGCAAAGTTCGCATCGAAAAACTTCTGGGTCGCGGGGGTATGGCAGAGGTTTATTATGGCACGCATACCACCCTGATGCGCCCGGTGGCAGTGAAAATCCTGCACGGCTATCTCGAACAGAATACGGAACTACATGACCGCTTCCAGCGCGAAGCTCGCGTGGCAGCCGGGCTGCGCCATCCCAACATTGTGCAGGTCTTCGATTTCGACCTTGTGGATGAACAGCCCTACATCGTGATGGAGTACATCAACGGGCCTTCGCTGGCGACCTACTTGCGTAGTTTGCTGGAAAGCAATTCACGTCTGCCGCCAGGCATGATAGCCCACCTGCTGCCCCTATTGGCCGGCGCTCTGGACTATGCCCACAGTCAGGGCGTTATCCACCGCGACGTCAAGCCGGGCAACGTTCTGCTGTATTCCCGTTCCACCTCAATCCAGTTGGGAAAAGCGCTGCCGGGCGACATCGAACTGCTTCTGGCCGACTTTGGGCTGGTACGCGTACTCGACTCATCCATCCAAACGAGCAGCGGGACCATCACCGGCACCCCGGCTTATATGAGTCCCGAACAAGCGCGCGGCAGCGCGGCCGATCATCGCACAGACATCTATTCGCTGGGCGTGCTGCTCTATGAACTCCTGAGCGGACGCGTCCCCTTCGAGGGAGACACTGCTTTCCAGATCATTCAGAAAGTCATTACTGATCCGCCTGCGCCGATCCCCGGTCTCTCCCCGGCTGTACAGGCCGTCCTGGACCGCGCTTTGCAAAAGGACCCTGACCAGCGTTTTCAGAGCGCGGGTGAACTGTCCAATGCGTTCCTGCGTGCTGTGGGACTTGCCAGTGAAGCCAATACGCTCCCGCCACTGACGCCTCTGCCGCCAGCCGCGACACCTGCTACTCCACAATCATCGACAGTTACTCCTGCGCCTGCGACTACCCTGAAACTGCCAGACCACCGCCCGGCCTGGATCCTCCCTGCCCTCCTGGTCATTGTGTTGGGAGGACTGGCGGCTTTGGCCTGGCCGCGCTTCCAAACATTCACACCTCCGGCAGCCACAGCTACCGCGGTAATGACTGGGATGGAGATGTCTGCTAACAGCACTCCCTCCTCCACGCAGATGCAAATGCCTGCGGAAGATGTCCCGGCTTCGGTGGGCGTGCTGCGCTTCCGGGATGTGGCCGGGCACGTGGATGGGGCAACGGTCGCAGTAAAAGGGATGCCGCGCCTGGCAAATAGTACCCAGTACGAGGTCTGGCTGGTAGGCGAGGGCGGTGAGACGCGCCGCAGCTTGGGCGTCCTGTCCCTCAACGAAAACGGGGATGGCTCGCTCAGTTTCGTGGATGGCCAGAGCCGCAACCTGCTGGCCCTTTACGACCGCATGGAGATAACTGTCGAACCCAGTCCTGACCCCAGCCCCAATCCCACCCAGAACGTGGCTTTTTCTTCCTCCATCCCGCTGGACTCGCTGGTGCATATCCGTCACTTGCTGGTGAGCGTGTCCTCCACACCCAATCAGATCGCGCTGATCCAGGGTTTGGTGGACGATACAACTTGGGTGGACAATTCTGCAAATGCCATGTTGACCGCCTTTGACGCGGGTGACAAGGCCGCCGCGCGGCGGGAGGCCGAAGCATTGCTGAACCTGATCGTCGGCAGCCAGTCGGGCGATTATGGCGACCGCGACAACGATGGGACCGTGACCGACCCCGGCGACGGCTACGGCCTGCTGTTGAACGGGGCAAATGCCGGCTACCTGAACGGGGTTTCATCCCATGCTCAATACGCCATGCAGACCGGGGATGCGCCCGAGGCTGTCCTCCTTCACGGCGAACACGTCAGGATTTGTATCGAAAACGCGGAGACCTGGACGCCGCAGTTGCGTGACTTGGCGCTCCAGATCCTGAAAGATCCCCTTGATGCGTCCATGCGCACGCATATCGTGCAGGCCGTCGCTCTGGCTGACAAACTCCTGCACGGTGTCGACCTGGATGGCAATGAGCGCATTGATCCCGTGCCCGGCGAAGGCGGCGTGCTGACGGCTCACGAGCACTCCCATTACATGGCAGATATGTCCATCCTGCCCGGTGCAGGACAGGTCATGCCGCCGGGACCAACGCCCCAACCCTCTTCGACGGAAGATGCGTATCCCACGCCAGGATATTAATATCCCACAGATAACACAACTCCCCCTGCAGGAAACCTGCAGGGGGAGCTTTTCGTTCAATTACATTTGGAAAAGCGTTTACTGGATGCCTTGCTGGATTTGCTGGAGAGCATCGCGGATGGCAGGGCCCAGGAGCGCCAGCGACCCAACTACCAGGCAGCCACACAGGAAACCGATCACGAGAGCCGGAATGAACAACGAGCCAATCGCCGGGCCCCAACCAAACTGGTTGACACCCTTGACCGCCATGACATTGAGAACGACTATATAAAGTGAAAGCAGGAAAGAAACAATAGTAAAACACAGACCAACAAACGGGATGGCGCTTAACAAACCCAGCACCCCGGCTACCATGGCAAAAGGCGCAACGATAGCGCCCATGGCATACGCCAGTTGGTCGGCTGTGCCCTTGCCGCCGAACATTTTGGCCAGCCACTGCACGATGAAGACATCAATAGCAAAGAACAATGTCACGATCAAGGCGAGAACGGGAGCGCCGCAAACGACCCGGACCAAGGTTGCAACGGCCCCGCCGCCGAAACGGTTATCCAGGCCATACTGTTGAAGCATGCTTCTCATCCTTGCTCCCTGCACCAGGGAAACAAGTATTAATTCCACCAGGAAACCAATAAAAGCCCACAGAAAACCTGTCATGGCTTTGGCTTTAGGCGAGGCCGCTATTTGTGCAAAAGTCTGCTCGCTGGGACGCGTGACAGCCTTGATCCAAACCTGGAAGAACGACTCGGGCGCTGCCGGCATAACCGGGGTATTCGATTGATCATTCATTTTAAAGTTCTCCTTTTCGAAAGCTGGTTTATTAGATTTTAGCGCCAGTATCGGAAATGTCAACAGGAAATTTGGGGCATAAGAATGTATTACGCAGTAAAATAGCCATCAATGGAAATTTCAGAACACATCCAGGGCATTCTCAAAACCTTGCCCGCCAAGCCCGGTTGTTACCTGATGAAGAATGCCGAGGGGACGATCATCTACGTCGGCAAAGCTATCAGCTTGAAGAACCGCGTGCGGTCCTATTTCCACGCGGATGCCAGTCACGACAACAAGACACGCCGCCTGGTGCGCGAGATCGCCCACCTCGAGTGGATCGTCGTCGGCTCGGAGCTGGAGGCGCTCATCCTCGAGATGAACCTCATCAAGAAACACCGCCCAAAGTACAACGTGCGGCTCAAGGACGACAAGCGCTATCCCTACATCAAAATTCATTGGAATGAACCTTTCCCCAAAGTGACCGTCACGCGCCAGATGGACGAGGACGGCTCGCGCTACTTCGGTCCGTACACCTCGGCCTGGGCGGTATACCAGACGCTGGACGTGCTGCGGAAAATCTTCCCGTACTTGACTTGTGACAGGGAGATTACCGGGATGGACAAGCGGGCGTGTCTTTACTACGACATCAAGCTGTGTACCGCTCCCTGTATCGGCGCGGTCAACCAGGCAGGATACCGTCAAATGATCTCCGACCTGATGGATTTCCTGAACGGACACAGCGACGAGATCGTCAGCCGCCTGCAAAGCGAAATGGAGAAAGCCGCCGAGGAGATGCGCTTCGAAAAAGCCGCCGCCCTGCGCGACCAGCTCAAAGCCATCCAAGCCATCATCGAACGCCAGAAGATCGTTTTCGCCAGCGACTACAAAGACTCGGATGTGCTGGCCATGGCCCGCACAGACGGCGAAGCCTGCGTGCAGATCTTCTTCATCCGCGGCGGCAAGTTGATCGGACGCGAGTACTTTATCCTGGAAGGTACCGAAGACACCGCCGACACCGAGGTGATATCCGAGTTCATCAAGCAGTTCTACACCGAAGCGGCCAACATTCCACAGCAAGTGATGCTACCGCAGGAAATCGAAGAAGCTAAGATCATTGGTCAATGGCTGCGGTCACGGCGCGGCGGTGAGAAGGTGGAGTTCTTCGTCCCCCAGGAAGGCCAGCCGCTCGACCTGGTGCAGATGGCAACCGAAAATGCCACGGAGACCCTGCAAGCCCTGCGCGCTCAATGGCAGGCCGATACCCACAAGCAGGAACAGTCGTTGGCAGAATTGCAGTCCGCGCTGAATTTGCCGGAGCCGCCGAACCGGATCGAGTGTTATGACGTGTCGCACACGCAAGGCGTAGCTACCGTTGGCGCGATGGTTGTTTTTACCCAGGGTGTGCCAGACAAGAAACTCTATCGCAAGTTCAACATTGATAGCACTTCCATCGGCGTACCGGACGATTTCGCCTCGATGGAGGAGATGTTAACGCGGCGCTTTCGCAGATGGCAGGGCGGCCAACAAGCGGACCCTTCGACTGCGCTCAGGGCGGCCCCAGGGTCCAAGCCAGATGCGTCGTTCTCCTTCCTGCCTGATCTCATCATCATTGACGGTGGTAAGGGACAGTTGAGTCGCGCTGTCAAAGTCCTGCAAAATTTTGGGCTGACGGAAAAAGTACCTGTAGTGGGGCTGGCAAAACAGGAGGAGGAAATTTTCTTCCCACACCGCTCGAACTCGCTGATGCTGCCGCGCCACTCGCAGGGACTGTATCTCGTGCAGCGCATCCGCGACGAGGCGCACCGCTTCGGCATCACCGCCCACCGTGCCCGCCGTTCCAAACAGGGCATGGCCTCGCAACTGGATTCGATCCCTGGCATCGGTCCGGCGCGGCGAAAAGCCCTCTTGAAACATTTCGGTTCTATGGATAAGATTAAGGAAGCCACAGTGGAAGAGTTGTCCGCCGTGCCGGGCATGAATGAATCCAGTGCAAAGAGTGTAAAAGCGAACCTCGAATGAAACAAATCTGGATCGTGGACGATGATGAAGAGATGACCCAGGCAGTTGGGCTGATGCTGCAATTGCTCAATTGTGAGGTCAGGTCTTTCTTCAATGCACGCGCTGCTGCCCAAACCCTGCTGGCAGGCGGAAAGCCCGACATGCTGCTGCTGGACATCAACATGCCTGAAGTGACCGGGCTTGACTTGTTGGAATTCCTGCGCCGCCGCCCGGAATGGAGAAAGTTGCCCGCTGTGATGCTCTCCTCAGAGGCGGCCGATGTGATGATTGACAGGGCCATGGATTTAGGAGCAAACGGCTACCTGATCAAACCGATTGTGATCGAGGAACTCGAACACATCATGAACGATGTATTCAGGAATTAAACAGAAAGGTTTTACGAATGGCAAAAGGCAAGACCCCAAGCAAAAAGACGAACAAACCAAGCACCAGCCAGATCATCCTGGCGGTCTTTTCGATCATCCTGATCCTCTCTTTTGTACTATCGCTCATCGTCATTAGATAAGTGGACGAAATCTTTTTGGTCGGCGCGGGCAGATTCATCGGTTCGATCCTGCGCTGTTGGATCTTTGTGCAAAACGCGGTATGTTGGCCGCCGCTCAGAAAACGCAGGCGCGCATCTATCGCCGCGACGGCGAAAAGGATGGATAAGTCACTGGTATAATTGGTCAACGCGGCGCAGGAAGCCGCGTTTTATTCTGTTATGTAGAGCAAGATGGCATCTTGCCCTACCCAAAAGGTTTTTTATGCTCGATAAATTACAAGGCATTGAAGAACGCTACGAACAACTCGGCAACGAATTGCTGGAGGTGGGCAACAACTACCAGCGCGCGGCCGAGATCAACAAAGAGCGTGTGGATTTGGAACCCATCGTCGGGAAGGCGCGTGAATACCGTCAGGCGCTGAAAAGCCTCGAGCAGGCCCGGGCAATTCTGGAGTCCGAAAACGACGCAGATTTGCTGGCCCTGGCCGAAGCAGACGTCGAAGATCTGAATCCAAAGATCGAGACGCTCGAGAAAGAGATCAAGGGCTTGTTGGTTCCAAAGGACCCGCGCGACGAGAAGAATGTCATCGTGGAAATCCGCGCCGGGGCAGGCGGCGACGAGGCCGCCATCTTTGCGGCAGACCTGTTCCGCATGTATACACGCTACGCCGAAGATCACCGCTGGAAGACCGAGATCCTGTCGGCGAACGCGATTGGCGTGGGCGGCTATAAAGAAATCATTTTCGAGATCAAGGGCAAGGGCGCGTTCTCGAAACTGAAATATGAGTCGGGCGTGCATCGCGTCCAGCGCGTGCCCGCCACCGAAGCGCAGGGACGCATCCATACCTCCACCGCCACGGTGGCTGTGCTGGCCGAAGTGGACGATGTGGAAATTGACATTCCCGAAAGCGACATCGAAATCGAAGTCTATCGCTCGTCCGGCGCGGGCGGACAGAACGTGCAGAAGAACTCCACCGCCGTGCGTCTGTATCACAAACCAACCGGCATGGTCGTCACCTGCCAGGACGAACGCTCGCAGTTGCAGAACCGCCTGCGCGCCATGAGCATCCTGCGCGCCCGGCTGTATGAGATGGAAGAAGAGAAACGCCGCGCTGAACTGGAGGCGGACCGCCGCTCGCAGGTGGGCAGCGGCGAACGCTCCGAAAAGATCCGCACGTACAATTATCCGCAGAATCGCGTCACCGATCATCGCATCGGCGTCTCGAGCTTCAACCTGCCGGCTGTGATGGACGGCAATATTGACCAGTTCATCGAAGAACTCGCCACCCGCGACGAAGCCGACCGGCTGGCTGCCACCGGCGTGGACGAAGAAGAAGAGTAAATCCTGTGCGGGACACGGCTTTCGTGTCCCGCTATTGTTTCCAATGAAAAACAAGTACATCCCTTTCTTTCGTATCCTGGCTGTTGTGCTTGTGATTGCCGTTGCCTGGGGGCTGCGTTGGCGCGCAGTCAATCTGCTGCCTCCCGATTACGATGAAGACGATTACTTGCGCGCGGCCCAGCAATACGCGGCGCTGATCCGCTCCGGAGATTGGGCAGGCTTCCTGGAGACCAATTACCGGCCGGAGCATCCGCCCCTGGCGAAAATCGTGTTTGGGCTTGGCATCCTGCCTGCGCCGGTCTCGCCCCTGCTCCCCGACCTTTCCACTACTGCCTCGCCAAGCACGGATTTACCCAAAGCGCAAATGCAGGATGCACGCACCGGCGCAGCGATCTTCGGAACCTTGGAGGTTGTGTTCCTGGCGCTGGTCAATCCACTGGGGGGATTTTTTCTGGCCATCCACACGTTCACGATCAAATACACCAGCCAGATCATGCTGGAGGCTTTGCCGGCCTTTCTTAGCCTGCTTTCGGTCCTTTGTTATATTCGGGCAAAGAAAAATGGGGACTTGAAGAATGGAAAATTTATCAGTGGATGGATCATCGCTTCGGCGATCTTCCTGGGATTGACTGCCGCTTCCAAATATTTGTATTGTGTGGCGGGATTTGCCATCCTGTTGGACTGGCTCATCGAGTCGAAATGTGATGGGCAGTTGGTCCGCTTTTTCAAACAGGCGGCCGCGTGGGGAATGCTCTCCATCCTCGTTTTCTTCGCAGCCGATCCGTATCTGTGGCCCGACCCTCTAACCCGGCTGAAAGAATCCGTTTTTTATTTCTCCAGCTACGCCGCCAACGCCCCGGAGGTCCAGCAGGCCAACTTCCCGATTTGGCAACCATTTGTGTGGCTGGCCCAATCCGTGCCCTGGCATCCGGGTGTATTCCTTGTTTCGCTCGACTTGCTCATCACTATTCTGGCGGTCGTTGGCCTCAAACGGCTGTGGGAAAAAGAGCGTTTGTATGTGTTGTGGCTGGGGATTGCCATGTTTTTCCTTTTACTCTGGCCTACCAAGTGGCCGCAATATATCCTCATCCTGACCGCCCCGCTTTCACTGGCCGCGGCAGAGGGATTGCAGGCCGGGGTGACAGATCCGCTCATGGAGTGGTGGGCAGGCCGCGGGTCGGGAAAAAGAAGCGCCGAATCAAATCGGCTCGATCAAGGGGAAGCCCGGCGCGCTCTTCCATGGCTGGCGCCAGGAGTAATCACGTTGATCCTGCTGGCAATCTTCCCCCTGCTATTCCAACTGGCCATGGCCTTGACCGACTTCAACGGCACATCCATCAAGGATGGGATCAATGGCGGAGTGTGGCGCACAGTCTGGCTGGGACTGACCGGCCAGGCAAAGCCGGTGGACTTCAATCCATTTGGTCCGGGTTTCTACCCGACCAGGTCGGTTCACTTTGCGGGTTTCCAGTTGCTTGGACAATTGTTCTCTGGATTAGGAAATGACATCCTGGTATTCAGCCTGCTCTGGATGGTGTTATCCGTACTGATACAAAGTGTGCTCGGCGTTTCAGTTGCAATGATGTTGAACCGGCGCGGCGTGCGCTTTGCCGGTTTCTGGCGAACACTTTTCATCCTGCCGTGGGCGATCCCGGAATTCATCGGCGCGTTAATCTGGATGCGCACCTTCCAACCGCAAGTTGGCTGGTTCGGGATGCTCCTGCCCCAGGGAGTGCCGCTCCCGGCAACTTTCGACAACACTGGTTATGCCTTCATGGTTTTACTGATTGCCGCCACCTGGTATGGCTTCCCATTCGTCATGTTGGCAGCCAGCGCCGGGCTGAAACTAGTGCCTGGGGATGTTTATGAAGCCGCGGCGCTCGATGGCGCACACGGCTGGACGCTTTTTACCAACGTAACATGGCCTCTGCTGCTGCCTCTCCTGATCCCGGCGGTCATCATCCGTTCCATCTTTGCCTTCAACCAGTTTTACCTGTTCTACGTGATGCAGACCAACTCCCCATTGGTAACCTTTGCTACCATTTCATATTATGTTTTCAATTATGGCAACCAGTATGCAGCTTCGGCGGCAATCAATGTGTTTACAGTGGCGGCTTTGATCGCGGCCCTGATCTGGTTCAATCGCTTGAGCAAAGCTGCGCAGGGAGTGGCTTATGCGTAAGCTCACTCTTCCACAGCAAGTTTTGTATCAACTCGCGTTGCTGGTTGTCGCCCTGTTCGTCATCGTCCCGATCTGGGAACTGGTCTATCTGGCCTTCGATGGCGGCGTGGTCGGCTGGCCGACCTCCTTCCATTTCTGGCCGCAAAAATTCACGCTGGATGTCTTTTACCAAATGTGGACGCGCCCGGGGCAATCGGTGAGTTTCCTGGTCGCCTTGCGTAACAGCCTGATCGTCTCCGGCGGAGCTGCTTTGCTTTCTGTTGGGCTGGGCGCCAGCATGGCGTATGCTTTCGCTCGTTTCCGCTTTCCCGGTCGTCAGGCTGGACTCTTCGCGTTGCTCGTTGGCACACTTCTGCCCCCGGTAGCCCTGATGACCCCCTTGTATATCCTGCTGAACGCCTTGCACTTGCGCACCACCCTGCTGGCGCTGGTCATTGTTTACACATCCTTCTCGCTGCCCTTTGCAATCTGGAATATGCGCGCCGCCTTTCAGTCTGTGCCAAAGGAATTGGAAGAGGCAGCCTTCCTGGATGGCGCTTCCCATTGGGTCAGTTTTCTGAACGTCAGCCTGCCATTGGCTTTGCCCGCCATTGCGGTGGCCGGGCTGGTTGCCTTTCTGATCGGCTATTCCGAATTCGTGATGGGTTGGCTGTTCGTTGAAAAGAGCGACCAGGTCACACTGGCCATGGCCATCTCCGGCATTTTGAACGGCAACAACCTCTCCTGGGCTTGGCTGGCGGCGCTCTCCGTGTTAATGTGCCTGCCCGTTGTGATTATCTTCATCCTCCTTCAGCGCAGCCTGTTGGATAGAATGTTGCTCGGCCCTGTTTATGACTAATATTCCCGAAGCGCTTGAACACATTGAAAACACTCTGGATCAATTAAGCGACACCCCGGAACTTGACGCACAAGTCATCCTCGCTCACGTTCTGGATCGTCCGCGCACCTGGCTGCTTGCCCACCCGGAGACGCTTCTTTCCGCCTCCCAGCTTGCCGCCGTTGAATCAGCCGTCTCCCAACTGGCAGCGGGGACTCCGCTCCCCTATATCCTCGGCCATTGGGAGTTCTTCGGGCTTGACTTCGATATCACGCCCGCTGTCCTGATCCCGCGCCCCGAAACGGAATTGTTGGTGGAAAAAGCCATCGCCTGGCTGCAAGCCTCGCCGGAACGCCGCACCATCGCAGACGTGGGCACAGGTTCAGGCGTCATTGGTGTGACCATCGCCATGCACGTCCCCGACGCCTACGTGGTCGCTACCGACATCTCCCTGCCCGCGCTGCAGGTGGCGCACCGCAACGCGCGCAAATTCCACGTGGCCGAACACATGGATTTCGTCAACTGCAACCTGCTCCCCGCCCACCACGAGTTTCTGCCCACCGATTTGCACTTCGATCTGATCTGCGCCAACCTGCCGTACATCCCAACCGAGACCATGAAGAGACTGCCCATCTTCGGGCGCGAACCCACCGTTGCCCTGGATGGCGGGCCTGACGGCCTGGATTTGATTCGGCGTCTGCTCCACGAATCCATCGAATGGCTTGCGCCCAATGGCCGTATCATGTTCGAGATCGAAGCCAATCAGGGCAAGAAGGCTCTTTCACT
>JAKANW010000827.1 GCA_021823555.1 Chloroflexota bacterium | reverse complement strand
AAGGCTTTCATCGTGGCTGGGTCGAAGTACTCGATCACGCCCAGCGCGGTCACGAGGTCCACCGGCGGCAGGGGCGCCTGGGGGTGGATCAAATCCTCGAGACGGAACTCCAGCCGCTCGGTCAGGCCGGAGACGAGGCGCTGTTCCTCCGCGCGGCGAATGGCCTCGGCTGAAATGTCCACGCCGATCACTTTCGCCGCGCCGGCCTCGATCATCTGGAAAGCAAAACGCCCGGAGGCGCAGCCCACGTCCATGACGGTCTTGCCCGCCAGGTACGGCTTGAGCAGGTCCAGCGCAGCCTGCATCCGCACATACATGGCCTCGCCGCGGAACACGGTCGAGAGCCTGTCCCACCAATTCGCTTTGTGCGGGGTGTCTTTGAAATAGGCGCTGGCCTCCCAACTCAGTAAATGTTCTGCCCAATAGCGGGCGCTTTTAGATTTTTGATCCTGACTTGACATTAATGACTTCCTGGGTCGCGGATTTTTCAGGCGGACATTATACCCCTTCATGTGGACGCGATACGGCTCAGCCCGAACTGCTGCCTGCTCCCGTTAAAAAATCCCCGCCTTCACTGACGGGAATTCTGCCACGGTCGTTTCTAGGGGACGATCAAACTACAACAGGTGACCGCGCCTTCGGCTTTCGCCAACTCCGAGACATCCACGGTCAAAAGATGGACTCCGCGTTGGGTGAGTTTTTCCTGGGTTTCCGGGAAGGTGATTGGGTACATGCCGGTTTCGCCGATCATCAGAATGTTGGCTGCAAAGGGTTCGCTGGGCGCAACATCCACCAGCTCATATTTCTCGAACGGACTTGTATCCACCCAATCGCGCTGGATGAGCAGGGCGTCCGGGCCGAGGCGCGTGACAGCGCTCTTCAGGTGCAGGCAACCGTGTAATTCCACGCCATGAATACAATAATCGAATCTTGCCAGGAAGGCCCGTATCTGCTCTATAGCCGCCCCTCCACTGCGTGTGGACAAGCCCACGTAAATATCTTTATCCAGCGCCAGGACGTCGCCGCCGTCTACGGTAGCTGGTTCATGGATAAAGACCAACTCGCGATGTGGCCGCAGCGCGTCTGCAATGGATGGGATTTCTGGTTTGCGAGAATCAGCTCCAGGCCGGGTGATGACCGCCAACTCCGGCAGGATGAAAGCTGTATCCTCCACGAAAACGGAATCGGGCCAGTCCGGTTCTGCAGGAAGTTCCACTACGTGACAACCAAGAGAACGCAAGGCTTGTGTGTATTCGTGGTGCTGTGCACGCGCCGCTTCCACGTCAATGGGAACGCGCTGGAGGTGAGTGAGTTCACAATCTGCAAAGCGCGGGCTGACCTGGCGTGCGATGGCAATCGGCACGGTTAAGAAGCTCCCGCTGTGCGGTAGCGATCAATTAGGGCCTGGGTACGCGGATCCTTGGGCGCAGTGAATAGATCATCCGGCCTGGCGTCCTCGATAATCTCGCCTTCAGCCATAACGACTACGCGGTCGGCCACCTCATTGGCAAAGTTCATTTCGTGCGTGACGACCAGCATGGTCATGCCTTCCTGCGCCAGTTTCTTCATGACCGACAGCACTTCCCCGATCAACTCCGGGTCAAGCGCCGAGGTTGGTTCATCGAACAACATGACCCTGGGTTCCATGGTCAGGGCGCGGGCAATGGCCACGCGCTGTTTCTGACCGCCTGAAAGACAGTTGGGGAATTCATCCTTCTTGAATAACATTCCCACGCGGTCGAGATTCATTTCTCCCAATTTAATAGCCTGGGACCTATCCATCCTCTTGACAGTAACCGGCCCTTCGATGACATTATCCAGCACACTCATGTGTGGAAAGAGGTTGAACTCCTGGAAGACCATGCCGGTTTTCAGGCGGATGTCGTGGACTTTCTGGCGATATTCCCTCCCTTTTTTCATGCCGCCTTCCGCGACCAGCCCATCTATTTCAATTGTGCCGCTGGATGGTTCCTCGAGAAAGTTGAGGCAGCGCAGGAAAGTGCTTTTTCCCGATCCGCTGCGGCCGATCATGCAGACCACTTCGCGCGGCGCGACCTCCAGGGAGAGATTTTTCAGTACGTGCAGGCGGCCAAAATATTTAACCAGGTTGGAGACTTTTACAATGGGCTGTTGCATATCAGCGGTCTCCTCTTGACATCCTGGCTTCAATGCGCCCCTGGAAATAGGACAGGATCAGGGTGAGCATCCAGTAGAACACGGCTGCGATGATCAACGCTTCCAGGTTATTGAACTGGGCGCGTCCTACCTTGGTGGCGCGCCACATCAGCTCATGGACGAAGCCTGTGGCAGACACCAGCGCCGAGTCCTTGGTCATGGCGATGAAATCGTTGCCCACCGGCGGAATGACGATCCTGATCCCCTGCGGCAGCACGACCCGCTGCATCACCTGGCGCTCGGTCATGCCCAGCGAGCGGGCCGCCTCGGTCTGGCCGTAGGGCACCGCCTGGATGCCGGCCCGGAAGATCTCGGTCATGTACGCGCCGTAGTTGAACGCGAGGGCGATGATGCCGGTGGGGATCTCTGGGATCACGATCCCCGCGGCCGGCAGGCCGAGGTAGATGAACATGATCT
>JAKANW010000826.1 GCA_021823555.1 Chloroflexota bacterium | reverse complement strand
TAGCGAACGTCCACTACGCCTTTGCGTAAAAGACGCTCTCTAGCGTCGAGCAAGCGGGCTGTTTCCCTTATCCCGAGCGGGCGTTAACTTACTGCGTCATTTCGTCTCTGGCAAAACACAACGGCCTCGCGAAAAAAATTCCGCGAGGCCGCGACTTTTCCCATCCTCCCTCAACTCCTTCGGGTTTAGGGAGGGCGCCGGTAAGGGCGGTGGGCGTTATTTCACAAATTTCCATGCAATCGGCAACGCCATCGCCGCCGCAACCAGCTTGATCGCGTCGCCAGCGAGGAATGGCGTCAGGCCGAGCGAGACCGCCTTGCCGAAACTGCCAAGGACAATCGCCAGCCAACTCACGCCGAATACGTAGATGATGATCGTGCCAATCAGGAACGGCGCGAGCGAGGTGCGAATGCTTCGCTCCAGTCCGCGCTCGGCGAGCAGGCCAATGACATAGGCCGCCGCAATGAATCCAACGAGATAACCCGCGGTCGCGCCGGTCAAAATGCCGAGGCCGCTTGTGCCGCCCGCGAAAAAGGGCAGGCCGAGCGCGCCCTCGAAAATGTACGCGAGCATGGCCGCCGCGCCGCGCTTTGATCCGAGCGCCGCGCCGACCAGCAAGACGCCAAAAGTCTGACCCGTGATGGGAACGGGTTGAAGCGGGATCACGATCTGCGCGCAAAGCGCCATGAGCAGGCTGCCAGCCAGCACAAGGGACACATCGCGAAGCCGCGAAGAGAGGGCAGGGAACAAACGAGCCGAAATGGTGGGAGCGAGAGTGGTCATGGTTTTCCTTTTCTAAAATTTCGCATTACAACACGCGAGAGTCGGTTTCGTTCCAGGCGGGCGCAAGTATAATGGATTTGCCTGTTACGTTTTTCTCCTCCCCGCAACATAGACTTCAGAATGATCCCCTCCAAGCGACTCACCCTCCTTTTAGTTCTCATCTTGATCCTTTCCCTGCTCGCTCTTGCCCGGCCTCAATCGGCTGAGGCCGTGGCGCATCTTTCCAACCCCCCACAGGATATCGCCACCGAGACGCCGACACCGGGCATGATCACCCCAGCGGACATCATCAACGCCGTCAATAACTTCCGCCTGGCGAACGGCCTCAACGCCCTCACGGTTCATCCCGCCCTCATGGCTGTCGCCGCGGACCAAGCCAACGCGCTGGCCGCCTCCGAAGGCACGATCGGACACGTCCGTCCCTGCGGCATGACCCTCGGCCAGGACCTGCTCTCACGCGGCTTCCCTTTGCTCGGCGACCTCTCGATGGACGGCTATCGCTCCGAAAACTGGGTCGCCTCCGCGACAGTGGAGGGGGCCATGACATTTTGGAAGAGCGACGCCGAACACATGGACACGATGGTGGACCCCAACCGCAGTCACATCGGCGCGGCGGTGGCGGTCAGCGACCAGGTCTACATGGTGCTCGAAACCGCGCTTGCCACCAGCAGTGGGCAAATGCAATACGATGCGTACCCGATCCTCACTGGCATTCCGCAAACCCAGACCGCCTGCTATGGCATGTACACGCAGGCCGCAGCCATGGGCGTCTCGATCAATGATATGTTGCCGGTCACGCGCAACACAGCCATGCCGAACGGCGATGTGTATCACGAAGTGAAATACGGCCAGACCTTGTGGACGCTCGCCATTCAATACGGCACAACCATCATCGAGATCAAACAATTGAATCGTTTATCATCCGATGTCATTTCCCCCGGTATGAAATTGCTGATCAAGACCGGCGCGACCCAGCCCGCTGGGACTCCATTCCCCACGCCGTCGCCCGTCGCCACGCGGACCTTTCCGTGGGCGGTTGCTTCGCCGACTACGCCCACGCCAACCGCTCAAGCAAATTCCACGCCTTCCACTGCGGCTGCCGGCGAGTTCGTACAACAGAACAGCATGGTCATTGTTGCGATCGTGATTAGTTTTTCCGTCCTGCTCGCGGGGTTGGGCGTGGTGGGCAGAAAGAAACCATGAAATAAAAAAGTCGGCCCGCCTCACGGCAGACCGACTCTCGATTTGTCTCACCCGCTGATCGCGGATCGCTGGCCTACTTCTTCTTCCCAAACTTCTTCATCAGCAGGTCTTGCAAGGTCGGCTGGCCGATCTCCTGCAGTTCGTAGCGCACACGCTGATGCGGCTTCTTGATCTTGATGACGCGCGTCAGGTCAATGGGCGTGCCGATGATGACCATGTCCACATCGGACTTGTTGATGGTGGTCTCGAGGTCTTTCGTCTGTGCCGCGCCGTAGCCCATGGCAGGCAGGATCGGCCCGGTCTTGGGATACTTGGCGTACGTGGCCGCGATGGACTTGACCGCGAACGGACGCGGGTCCACGATTTCCTTCGCGCCGAAGCGGCGCGCGGCAACGTAACCAGCACCATAAGCCATCTCGCCGTGGGTCAGGGTGGGGCCGTCTTCCACGACCAGCACACGCTTGCCCTGGATGGCGGCGGGATCATCCACGAACAGCGGGGAGGCGCCTTCGATCACAATCGCATTCGGGTTCAGGCGGCGCAGGTTCTCGCGCACCTTGATCACATTCTCGGAGTCGGCCGTGTCCACCTTGTTGATGACGAACACATCG
>JAKANW010000825.1 GCA_021823555.1 Chloroflexota bacterium | reverse complement strand
GCCTCGCCTGCTCGGCCTCCTGCTTCTTTTGCTCCACTACGAACTTGGCTTGCTGCGCCTGCTGTTCGGCGATCTGCTTTTGCTCCACCGCCGCCGCGTACTCCTGGCTGAAGTGGATATCCCGCAGGAAGAAACTCACCAAAATCAGGTCGTTCTCCGAAAGTTTTTTGGCCAGTTCTGTGGTGATCATTTCTTCCATTTCAGCGCGCTGGCTGCTGACCACCTCTTCCACGCCATATTGCGAAACGGCATCGCGGATGGTATTGCGCGCCGCCGGGCGCACCAGTTCATCCTGGTAGCGGCTTTGCCAGTTGATGTGCAATTGCACCACTTTGGTCTGGTCAATGGCGTAGATCACCGACGCGTCAATGAACACTTCCTGACCATCCTTTGTGCGGGCGCGGATCGAGTCATCGCCGATGAGTTGCCCCTCGTTCGTGCCCGCCGACATGGTGTACGTTTGGCGCGAAATGGGATACAGCACAACCTGCTCCGCGAACGGAATGACCCAATGCAGGCCGGGTTCCAGCGCGTTGGGTTGAATGCCGCCCGCGCGGATGGTCTTGACGATGCCGCGCTCTTCAGGGTTGATATAAACCAACCCCGCGCCCATCACGGTGAACAGGATCGCGACCACCAGCGTGACCAGCGTGGCAGTCACCAGCCCGCGCACGGGTTGGCGGCGTCCAGCGCGCACCACCACCATGGCGAGCATGCCAAAGAAGGCCAGCAGTCCAAAAGTGCCCATGGCTTGAACAAGAGTGGCAACATTCATATCATCCTCCAAGTCAACTAAAAGATAACGACATCATTATACTCGCAACAGGTTGCGTTCTCCGAACCAGGGTATGCGCGCAAATCATGTCTGTAGAACAAGTCGCTAGACTTGTTCTACAAGCCGCAGGGGACAACCTTTGCGCGCACACGAACCATGATACGATTGGAAAATGCTGACAGGAATCATCCTCGAACGTTTTTTGGAGGAACGCCTCGCGGCCGGACGGATCGCCTCGACGCTCATCCCCGCGCCGGGACAATACCTCCTCGCCCACGACCCCGCCTCAGACGACCCCCTGCCGGTTCCGCTCTTCCCGGCCGGGCTCGCCCCCGAGGGCTTCCTTGTCGCGCCGCCCCTGCCTCGCGCGTGGACGCCCGGCTTGACCCTCTCCCTGCGCGGCCCGCTGGGACATGGATTCCGCCTCCCGGCCTCGTCGCGCCGTGTGGCCCTCGCCGCGCTGGACGGGAGTCCCGCGTCGGTGTTGGCTCTGCTCGCCCCGGCTCTCGCGCAGGAATCGTCGGTTGTCCTCGTCAGCGATTCTCCTCCAGATGATCTGCCCTCGGATGTGGAGATTCAGCCGCTCAAGTCGCTTGCCGAAGTTTGCGGCTGGGCGGACTATCTTGCCATCAGCGTGGGGCGCGGGAATTGGCCGGAGTGGAAGCCCACGCTCGCGAGGGTGAAGCCGGCCGGAGGTCCGCGCGAGGCGGAGGGGTTGATCCTTGCGCCCATGCCGTGCGGCGGCCTCGCCGAGTGTGGCGCGTGCGCGCTGTCCGTTGGCCCCGAATCCAAAATGATCTGCAAGGAGGGGCCGGTCTTTGATTTGTTTGAATTGCTGGGGGGCTGAGAAAAAAATCGTGCCTAAGCGCGAAGGGCACAATGCGCGCAAAGGGGAAAGGCGTGAATGTTGTAGGCGTTTTTCCTTCGTGCCCTTTGTGTTTGAAAATGGTTTCCCCGTTGAACGGTAGAGCCGAAAACAATTAATACCAAATTCGGAACGATGTGGTTGTGGAACTCGATAACCCATCTTTTGTGATGACGATGGTGATGGTGACGAGACTCCCATGCGGCAGGTTGGAGAAGGAAAAAGGCACCACGCCGAACCCCTTGCTGTTGGTGACGAGCGCGAGCGTTTCGGCGCGGCCATCGGGCCAGTGGATGGTGGCTGTCCCTGTGGCGCCCGCAACCGGTTGCAGGGTTTGATCCTGCGCCACCACGTAGATCAATTGCTGGTCGCTGGCAAGGGCCACGGCTTTCCAGATGAAGGCGCGCGACTTGATGGCGAGAGGCGCCTGCGCGCCGATCTCGTTGAAGGAGAGGGGCTTGAGCAGGTTGACGTCTTCGTGCTTTTGGTCGAAGTAGATGCGGCCCAGGTCGGCGAGACCAACGTGCTGGCCTTCGGGCATGGAGGGCCGCCACTCAAAGCGCGCCCTCTCGAAATATTGCACGATCAATTTGTCGCGATATTCAAAGCCGGAAATGGGGTAACCGAACTGCGCCACGCCGCCGTTTCGGTCGAAGAAATCCAAAAACGCATGGCACACGGAAAACCCCGTTTGGGGGTAGGCGCGGCACCCGAACGCGCTCGCATCGCCGACGGCGGGCCTGCCCGGAACATACGTCTCGCGGCCAAGCGCGGTGAGTTGCACACGCTGGCCTTCGGGGAACTCGGGGTAAAACTCAAAGCGCGCGCGCTGGAAGTATTGCACCAGCCGCCCGTCTTTGATGAATTGTTCGGTGATGGGGTAACCAAAAAGGAAGGTTGCGTTGTTGACGTTTCGATAATAATCCAGGAATTCCCCGCTCACCGAATGCCCTGTCTG